>CAYSCF010000001.1:0-107674 GCA_964429305.1 uncultured Sandaracinaceae bacterium
AGAGAACCAGCACTCGCAGGACGCGCTGAAGCGCTTCCTCACGCGCTGATCGAAAAGAACGGAAGGCCTCGCCGGGGATCGCCCGACGAGGCCCTCGCGTTCAGTCGTGGACGTCGCTCAGAGCGTGCAGTCGATGCGCTCGACGTACGGGTCGGCGACCTGGCCGACGAAGTAGAGATGGCCCGCGCCGTCGAAGTCGAGCCACGAATTCGCGCCCGCCGTCGAGAACTGGCTCTGCGTCGGCAACTGCAGCGTGCTCGCCGAGTGGCTCATCGTCTCGTCGTAGCCGGAGCCGAACTCGATCGTGGCCGCCGCGTCGGCGTCGCCTGCGATCTGCGTGATGGCCCCCGCGAGCGTCACCGTGTAGATGCCGCCCTTGAAGTAGACGACGAGATCGGTGCCGTCGTTCACGACACCGCCCATCGCCAGCGAGTCGCTGCTGTCCCAGCCGAAGAGATCGGCGCGGCCGCGGAACACCTCGCTCAACGTCCCCGACGAGATCGTCCAGCCGTCGAGGAAGACGTCGCCCGCCGTGTCGTGCGCGTACCCGTAGACCGAGCCGCCCATCACGGTCATGCCGTCGATGATCCAGTCCTGGCCGCCCGCAGTGGCGGGCGCGAAGTCCGAGACCGTGTGCGACGCGTCGTTCGCGACTCTCCGGATCTCGCTGTTGAACTGGTCCCAAACGTAGAGGTTACCGCTCGAGTCGATCGCCATGCGGCCGGGCAGCGAGAACTGCGCGCTCGCGCCCGGGCCGTTCGTGTGACCGACGTTCGGCGGCGAGTCGGGCGTGATGTCCGTCGTGTTCGCGCTCGTGCCTGCCCAGAACTCCACGGTGCACGTCGCCGCATCGAACGGGTGCGTGATGCGGAGAATCGCGTTGCCCGTCTGATCCATCACGAAGAGGTTGCCGTCCGACGAGGCCTCGATGTCCTGCAAGTTCGCGAAACGCGCCGTGGCGCACGGGCCGGCGACGAGCGACTGCGATGCGCTGTCGAGACCCGCGACGCGATGAACGACGGGCGATGCCGCGCTCAGGTCCGTGCTCCACACTTCTTCGCCGACGATCGTGGCGACGTGCGTGCCGCTGAACGCGAGCTCGCGCCAGCCCAGCGGATGGCCCTCGATCCCGAGGAGCGGATCCCCTTCGGTCGCGTGGACGCCCGGGTCCGCGTCGAAGTTGGGATGGCCGGAGAAGAGCGTGCCGGTCGTGCAATGGAAGCCTCCGGTCGCGGGCCCCGTGTCGTGGCCCGTCGAGGGGCCGGTGTCGGTGCCGGGACCCGTGTCGGTGCCCGGGCCGCTGTCGGTACCGGGGCCACCATCGCCGTTCGGCGTCGGGCCCGCGTCGTTCCCCGTCGTCCCACCGCTGCAGCCCGCGAGCGCGGTGAGCACCGCAAAGATCCAGATTCGCGACTTCATCCTTCGTCCTCCTCGAGCGAGCGAGCGCTCGCCGCGCGTACCCCTACGCACGACGCGTTCCGTCGGTGATCCAGGCCTTTTCGTGCAGACGCACACGCGATCACTGAGACCGTCCCACGTGACGGCACGAGACCGGGTCGAGCTCGCCGCGCTGTATCGAACGCCAGGATCCAACGGGCGCGGCTCTGTGGCACGATCCCGCTTGCCGCACGAATGACCATCTACGCCGCCGAGCTCGAGCGAGTGATCAAGGCCCCGCGCACACTCGTGTGGGCCGTGGTCTCGGACACGAATCGCTGGGACAGGGCCGCGGGTCTCGCGCCGGCGAAGTACTCGTGGCTGAAGGAAGGCGGCCGGAACCTGCGCCTCGCGAAGGCCAAGGAGCTCGGCCTCGAGCTCGAGTGGATCGAGCCGCCCTACCAGTGGATCGAAGGCGCGATGGTCGAGGGGCTGCGGCGCTTCCGCAAAGGCCCCCTCTCGGCAGGCGGATTCCGCGTGACGCTCGAGGACGAGCCCGGCGGCAACACGCGCGTGAAGGCGCGCGCGTACGTCGAGTCGGGCTGGCTCGTCGGCATGATGCAGAAGATGAAATTCGCGAGCGCGCTCGAGCGCTATCTCGGCGGCATCGGGGCCGTGCTCGAGAACGCGAAGGGCGCGAGATCGGTGATCGAGGAGCCCGCCGTCGTCCAAGCGCGGCGATTGCTGGCCGGCGGCTACGAAGAAACGACGTCGGGACCGCGCACTCCGTCCGACCTGGCGCAGCTCGACGCGCGCTCGACGCGGATGCGCGAGCGCGGCGTGAGCGCAGAGCTCGTGCAGCGCGTGGTCGCGTTCCTGCGCGATCGACCGGACGAAGAGGTCTCGCAGATCCGTCCGTTCGAGCTCGCACGCACGTGGGGTGTCGATCGACGCGAGCTGCTCCGCGCGTTCCTCTACGCGACCGAGGCCGGTCTCACGAACCTCTCGTGGCAGATCAACTGTCCGGTCTGTCGCGTGGGCGCGAGCGTGATCGACACGCTCGGAGATCTCGGCGCGAAGTCGCACTGCGGCGCGTGCGAGATCGACTACGAGGTCGACTTCGCCAAACACGTCGAGGCCGTGTTCCCGGTGAGCGAGGCCGTGCGTCGTGTCTCGCCGTCGCTCTACTGCGCGTCGAGCCCCGCGTTTCTGCCGCACGTGCTCGCGCAGCTGCGGCTCGATCCGAGCAGCGACGCCTCGTACGAGATGGAGATCCCGACCGGATCGCTCCATCTGCGCACGCTCTGGCAGCGACGCACCGGCGACGTCGAGCTCGAGACGCGTCCGGCCGAGCTCAACATCGCGGTGAGCGACGACGGCATCGAGATCACGCCGAGCGGGATCACCGAGGGCAAGACGAAGGTCGTCGTCCACAACCGATCGAGTGACGAGATCGCGCTGCTCTTCGAGCGCAGCGCGTGGTCGGCGGACGCCGTGCTCGGAACCGCGATCGCGTCCATGCCGGAGTTCGCGAACCTGTTCGCGACCGAAGCGCCGGCGGCCGGCGTCGAGCTCAAGGTCGGTCACGTCGCGCTCTTGTTCAGCGACCTCACCGGCTCGACCGCGCTCTACGAGAAGGTCGGCGATGCGAAGGCGTTCGCGATCGTCGAAGATCACTTCCGCATCTGCGAGGCCGAGATCGCGCGTCACGGCGGTGCGATCGTCAAGACGATGGGCGACGCCGTGATGGCGAGCTTCGCGACGCTCGACGATGCGGGTCGCGCCGCGCTCGGCATGATCCGCGCGCACGACGCCAAGTACCAATCGCAGGGGCTCGGCGTGAAGATCGGCATCCACGGCGGTCCATCGCTCATGGTCCGCGCCAACGATCGGCTCGACTACTTCGGCACGACGGTGAACGTGACGGCGCGCTTGCAGGCGCAGGCCGCCGCGAGCGAAGTGGTCCTGACCGCCGAGAACGCCCGCTCGCCGCTCTTGCGCCCGATCTTCTCGGATCTGCCGGAGCGCACGTTCGAGGCGCACCTCAAGGGCATCAAGGAAGCGCAGCACCTGGTGGGCTTCGAGGCCGTGGAGGTCGCCATCGATCGGAGCGGAGTCGTCCACGTCGACGAGACTGCGCGGAGCGAATCGAAGTGAGCGCATCGCGATGACGAGGCGGACGGCGCTCGTGCTCGCGTGGATTCTCGTCGGATGCCAGGCGCAGGCAGCGATCGGCATCGCGTGCACGCGTCCCTCCGACTGTGATTCGCCGCTGACGTGCTCGCTCGGTCGATGCCGACCGCAGTGCGCCGACTCGCGCGACTGTCCGATCGGCGCGCGCTGCATCGGCGGCGACACGCTCGCGCCGGTCTGCACCCTCGACACCGAGAACCACTGCGACGCGCACGTCTGCCCGGCGCCGTTGATGTGCGTGAACGATCAGTGCCGCACGACGTGCGAGACCGCGACGGAGTGCGTCCACGGCACGTGCCCGACGGGCACGTGCATCGAGCCCACGAACGACGGGAACGCGAGCGACGGCGGGTCCGACGCGTACGCGATCCCTGCGCCGTGCACGCTGAGCCCACTCGAGCCTCTCGAGCTCACGAGCGCCGCCACCGGCTCCGAGGTCGGCATCGCGACGAGCGACGTGGACGGCCACGGGTTCGTGCACGTCGGCATGATCGAGGGGAGCGCGACGTCGCCGACGCTCTCCATCCTCGACACCGTCGCGGGCCTCTCGAACAACGCGTCGGGCATGCGCGATCCACAGCAGGTGGACCTCACGGGCTCGACGTTCTTCGCACAAGGACCGATCTCGATCGCGCTGCGCGACAACCACGGCGACCAGCGCGGGCGCGAGCGCATCGTCGACGTGATCGCCGCGTTCGATCATCGCACTGGCGAGACCTCGAGCATCACCGTGGGCGCGGTCGGCACGATGCAAGCGGGCGCGGTGCCCTTCGGCGGCACCGGCACGATCATCGTGCAAGAAGACGCGTGGCTCTGCTCCGCCGACGGCGCGAGCGGCTGCAATCCGATGGGCATGCCGAGCCTGCGACGCGGAAGGATGCTCGTGGTGGGCGGCGCGTTCGGCGTCGAGACGCGCTTCGTGCAGCGCGTCGACATGCCGGGCGACGCGCTCGGCCTCGTGCTGCACTCGTTCGCCGACGATTTCTCGGGAGCGGACTACACGACGCCGGCGGACGGCTACCTCGCTGCGACCGAGATCGACTTCGGTAGCTCGGCCGGGCGGCTCATCGCGATGCCAGGTCCCGACGCGGGCACCGTGGCCGTGTGGGACGTGCTCTCGAACGCGGTGCCGCAGGTGTTCATGGACCAAGACGCGCGCGGGCGCGTGGCGGTGGCGGCGAGCGATGCCGACGAGTACGTGCTCGGGTATGCCGTGAGCAGCGGCGCGATCCGCCTCCGCGCGGTGGCGTGCACGGACATCTGCCGTATGTCGACGCGATCGGTGGACGCGACGCCCAGCGCGAGCACGACGCACGCGATGGCTGCCCTCGCCGAGGTGCCGAGCGGTGGCGACGTCGTGCTCGCGTACGTGAGGAGCAGCGCCGGAATGCCCGACGTGGTCTCGCTCGAGCTCTACACGCGCTGGCTCGAGCGACGTGCGGGGCCGATCGACGTCTACACGGCGGACGCCGGTGCGCCGCGGGTCGTCGATCTCCAGATCGCGTCCGTGCTCGACGGAGACCACGTCACCTTCGACCTGGCGATCCTTCGCGGGACGGCGTCGACGGCCACGACGCTCGACCTCGCCGGCGCCAGGGCCGACGCGACCTGTTACCCGTGAGCGTCTTCGTCGAGCTCACCCCGACGGAGATCTCCGCCGGAGTGCCCGGCTCGCCCGGCCGACGCAATTGCGTCGGGTCCGCTCCGCGGACCACTCGTGCAGAGATCACGCCGTCTGCGACGCGCTCTGCCGGCCGAGCGCCTTGTCGACGATCGGCTTGAGCTCACCGGCGGTGAACATGTCGCGCACGATGTCGCAGCCGCCGACGAAGCGGCCTTCCACGTAGAGCTGCGGGAACGTCGGCCAGTTCGAGTACTCCTTCATGCCCTGGCGCACGTCGGCGTCGGCGAGGATGTTCACCGTCTCGTAGTCCGCATCGAGCCGCTTGAGCACCTCGACGACCGTCGCGGAGAAGCCGCACTGCGGAAACGACTTCGTGCCCTTCATGAAGAGCACGATCTTGTTTCCTTCGACGATTCCCTGGAGGCGCTGCTTGAGCTGATCGTCCATCACCGTTCTCCTGCTGCTTACGAGACTGCTCGGCCGAGCCGAGCCATCACTACTTCTTGGTGCCGAGGAGCGAGCGCGAGGCCCACTTCTCGGGCGTGAACGTCTGGAGCGCGAGCGCGTGCACCGGGCCCGCCATCAGCTCGCCGAGCGCGCGGTACACGGTCTGGTGCTGCTCGACACGATTGAGCCGCGCGAAGAGCGGGCTCACGACGACGGCCTGGAAGTGATCCTTGGTGCCGGTGAGATCCTCGATGGAGACGTGCGTGACGCCTTCGACCTTCGAGCGGATCAGCTCTTCCAGAACGCTCGGCTCGACCATGACAGAGAGATTTGATGGGGCTACAGCGGGTCGATGTCAACTGGGCCCTGGCATCAGCGAGCGGCGCCGGTCGCGATCCAACAGCGCACCAGCTCGATCTGAGCGGACGGAAGCTCGTGCCAGAGGATCGCTTCGCCCGAAGGCATCGGCCCGCCGAGCGACCCGTCGTCCGGTAGGTCGTCGATCAGCTTGCGGTAGAGCAGGCTGCTCGCGGGGCTGCCGGGATCGACCCGCAGCACGGTCGCGTCGATGCTCGAGGGCACACCGACCAGCATGTCGTACGTCGTCGGGTCGGTCAGTACGAGGCTGCCGCCATACAGGTGCGAGGAGCCGCCGTGACAGTTGATCGGTCCGCTGCAGCTCGTCGAGAAGATCGCGGCGTCGACGTCGGCGAACGTCGGCGCGGTCGCGCAGCCCGCATCTCCGAAGGCGCGAAACGCGTCGACGGTCATGGCAGCGTCGTGCGCAGTCGCCGCATCGTCGGGACCCGTGTCCAGCCGGCCCGTGTCGACGGGCGAGGCTGCATCGACGGTCGAGGCCGCGTCCACCGAGGCCGCGTCGTCCGCGACCGTACTTCCACCGCATCCGCCCACGAGCACCAGCGCGATCGACAAAGCGTACTTCATGCGATCATTTTGGCGTGGGCCGAGCCGATCGGCATCTTTCACCGACAGTACCGGAGCCAGCTCTCCGGGATCGGACCGCCGAGCATCTTCTCGGCGCCGCCCTTGTCGAGCACGACGAAGCGGAACGTTCCCGTCATCGCGTCCTTGCCGCCCTGAACGAGGCGCACGCCCACGTCGATGATCCGCCGCTTGTCGGCGATGACGACGCTGCGCCCCACGACCTCTTCTCCGATGCGCACGGGCAAGTGGAGCTTCGCGTCGAACGTGGCGGTGAAACCGAACTTGCCGGCGATCCCGATCACCGCCCACGCCGCGACCTCGTCGGCCAGCGTCGAGACGAGCCCACCATGCATGATCCCGGGCGGCCCTTGATAGCGCTCGCCCGGCGTGAAACGCGTGACGATCTCGTCGCCCTCGCGGCTGAACCTCAGACGGAATCCGTAGGGATGATCGGGCCCACATCCGAAACAGGGCTGGCCGGGGCCGAAGAGATGTCCATCGAGCGTCGGGAGCGACTGCATGCGCGCGCAGTCTTGCACAGCCGCCCCACGGCCGTAGGAACGTGCCGTGCGTAACGAAACGATCGGACGCACGGAATGATGAATGGGCGGGGCCTAGAGCGCGTTCGAACCGGAGAGCTTTGAGACCGACCCGTCCAGCCCCTGCTTCCTTCGTCGTTTCCGCGATGCTCGCGTCGTGGACCGCGGCGTTCGCGCTCTTGATCGGCGCCGCGCGGCATCTCGAGGCGCACGTCGGCGTCGGGCTCGCGGTCGCGCTCTTCTTCGTCGCACAGGAGCTCGGCACGCTGATCGTCGTCGCGAGCGCCGCGGCGCGTGCTCGTCCGACCGCGCCGGTCGGCGATCGTCCGGCGGTCTCGGTGCTCATCGCGGCGCTCGACGAGGTAGACAGCATCGTCGCGTCGGTTCGTTCGGTGCTCGCGCAGCAGGGCGTCGAGCTCGAGGTGATCGTCGCCGACGACGGCAGCACCGACGGGACCGCGGATCTTGTCGAGCGCACGTTCGGTGATCGCGTCCGCGTGCTGCGTCTGCCGCACGGCGGCAAGGGCGCGGCGCTCGAGCGCGCCCGCAGCGTCGCGCGTCATCCCGTGCTCGTCACCGTCGATGCCGACACCGAGCTCGCGCCGAACGCTCTGGCGGATCTCGCCGCGGCGTTCGTCGATCCGCGCGTGGAAGCTGCGGCCGGCGCCGTCGTCCCGCGCGATCCGAGCAACTTGCTCGTGCGCTTCCAGATCACCGAGTACCTCAAGAACACGCTCGTGCGCAGCGGATGGTCGGCGCTCGGCGCGCTCGATCAGATCCCGGGCGCGCTCGCCGCGCTTCGTGCATCGAGCCTCGATCGCGCCGGTGGTTTCCCGATCGACTCGCTGACCGAAGACTACGAAGTCGCGTTCCGACTCCATGCGCTCGCCGCGCGCGAAGGCCGCCGCATCCTGATCCCGACCGTGCCGACCGCGCGCGCCTACACGGAGCCGCCGCGCACGCTCGCGGGCCTCGTGCGACAGCGGACCCGTTGGTTCGCCGGATTCCTCTCGACGCTCTGGCGCTTCCGCGCGCTGATCGGTCGCCCGCGCGCCGGGACGTTCGGGCTCGTGCGTCTGCCGCTCAAGGTCGTCGATGCCGTGCTGCCGCCGATCGGGCTCGTCTCGCTCGTCTCGCTGGTGGCGGGCCTCGCGAGCGGTCAGCCGATGCTGAGCGCGCTCTCGCTCTTGCTGCTCGTCGTGCGCGCGATCACCGACGCCATCGTGCAGACGCTCGCGATCGTCCTCCATGCACGAGCGCACGGCGCGGCCGATCCGGTGCCCGCGCCGGCCTGGCCCTGGCTCGTCACGACCGCGCTGCTCGAGAGCTGGTCGTACGCTTGGCTCAAGCAGCTCGCCGTGCTGCGCGCGTATCCGTTCGCGCTCTCGCGCGTTCGCACGTGGGAGCGCGCGAGAGAGACGCCGGTGACCGAAGAAGAAGCCGCGCCCGCCGAGTGACGCGCTCGCGCGCGTGCCACAATCCCACGATGCGATGGCCGTCGCTCGTCTTGAGCTTCTCCCTGAGCGCGTGCAGCGGCGCTTCGCCCCTGCTCGATGGCGCAGCTTCACCCGCTGCCGACGTGGGAAGCGCGCTCGATGCGCCGAGCGCGAGCGCGACGAGCCCGATCGCGCTCGCCGACGCGTGGGTGGCGGGCTGGTACGGCGGCGGCGCGCGCGGGACGAACGTGTACTCGCACGTGTCGAGCCCCGGCGCGCCCGATGGCTACTACGTCGAGTGGGCTTCCGATCCCGGCAGCGCCGTGTTCGCGAGCCAGTCCGACTGCTCGAGCTTCTCGGACGTGCTCTTGATGCGTGCCTATGACTGGGTCCCGGCGACGACCCATTCGCGCCCACTTGCCGAGGACTATTACTGGGCGATCCGCACGGGCGATCGCTTCACCGCCGTCGCGAGCGCGCGCGACATCGCCGTGGGCGACACCATCGCGCTGCTCTACGGCTCGTCCGACGCCGGCGGCGACACCGGGCACGTCGCGTGGGTCGACGCCGTGCCCGAGCCGTACGTCGATGCGCCCGAGGAAGCGGGCCTCACGCAGCTCTCCGTGACCATCGTCGATTCGTCGCACGGCTTCCACTACGCGCGACAGGCCGACGTCGCTCGGCAGGACGATCGCTATCTCGGGGCGCTGCCGAGCGGCAGCGATTGTGCGAGCGACGGAGATTGCATCACCGCGTTCGGACCGAGCGCCGTCTGCGACACGTGGACGCTCTCGCACCCGGTCTGCGCGACCACGGGCGTCGGCCGCGGCCGACTGCGTCTCTACGTCGATGCGAGCGGAAGCGTCGCTGGCTACACGTGGGGCACGAGCAGTGGCTCGACGTTCTATCCGCGCCCGTCGCCGCTGCCGATGCCGGGCACCGTGTTCGACGGACGCGACATCGTGATCGGCCGCGCCGCGCCGCGCTGAGCGCTCAGCCCTCCACGAACGCGAGCTCGCGCGCCATGTACGGCACGTAGCGGAAGTCGCGGATGAACGAGACGCCACCGTCCTGCATCTCGACGAGCACGACGTACGCCAGCGCGCCCGCGCGGAACACGCCGATCGCCGGGCGGCCTTCCACGCTGCCGAGCTTGTACGAGAGCTCGGTCTCCTTCGCGTAGTTGCCGAAGTACATGCGCACGGCCTTGCCCTGACGCTGCGACTTCGAGACGAGATCGAGCCGGCACTCCTCGAGCACCATCGCCTGCACCGCCGGCCAGTCGCGCTGGTTGAAGAGATCGACGTAGCGCGCGAGCTGGTCGCGCTCGCTCGGCGGCAATGGCGCCAGCGCCGGCGCTTCGTCCGCCACGTGCTCCTTCAGCTTGCCGCGCCCGCGCACGAGCAGCGCCTTCACGGCCTCGACCGACGTGTCGAGGTGGGTCGCGATGTCGTCGAGCGACTCGTCGAGCACGTCCTTCAAGATCACCGCGCTCCGCTGTTGCACCGGCAGGGCGCGGAACGCCGCCAGCGCCGCGCGCATCACCTCGGGGTCGCGCGGAAAGTCATCCCGGCTCATCGGCTCCTCGCCCTCGAGCGAATCCACGTTCTTGCGCTCGTAGCGCCGCAGGAAATCGATCGCCGTGTTCCGTGCGATCCGGAACAGCCAGGGCCGCAGCGGCGGCAGCTCCGGCGTCTGGCTCATCGCGTAGAACGCCTTCGCCAGCGTGTCCTGCACGATGTCCTCGCCGTCGATCGCCGAGCCCACGAGCCGTGAGCAGTAGCGATGCAGATCGGGGCGCACGGCATCGACGATCGAGAGGAATTGCTCGCGTGCGGCGCCGAGCTCGGGCGGAGGAGCGGTCGTCATCGCACCAGCTTAGTTTCACTTCGCGCGCATGCGGTTGTTCTTCGCGTTGTGCTCGAGCTCGGCGAGGCCGAGGTGCTCCATCAGCGGCGGCAGGTACATGCCGAAGCGACCGCGCAGGCCCTTCTTCAGCCCGTACCATCCCTTCACCGGGTTCTTCGTGGAGCGTCCCCACGCTTCGACCGTTCCCTCCGCGGCGTCCTTCTGCTCGTCGGCGCTGCCGAGCAGCATCCAGTCGCCGTGCTTCTTCAGCATCGCGTGCAGATCCTCGATGCATCGCGCGTCGTAGCGCAGCTGCGTCTTGCCGACCTGACACACGATCGCCTTCGGATCGGCGGACTCGTCGAGCCACATCTCGTAGTCGCTCGTGCCCGGCGGCGTCTTCAGCTTCACCGCAGTGTCGGCCGTCGTCGGCATCTTCGTCTTCGCCATGGTCATCCCACCTTCTTCTCGCTCGCGCGCTTGAGATCCGCTGCGTACTGATCGAACACCGGACGGAAGTCCGGCAGCGATCCCTTGATCATCGGGAGCATCACGCCCGCGAAGACCTCCGTCATCGAGAACTTCGTGCCGTTGCCGCTGGGGGTGAGCGTGAACGTGCGCTCGCCGCGGAACATCGGCGCCATGCCGTCCGCCCAGACCATGCGCTTCTCCGGCTCGAGCACGGCGACCTTCGGCGTGAACGTGCGATCGGAGATCGGCACCTTGATCGCGAGCTTGCTCCCCTGCGTGATCTCGCCCTCGATCGACTTCACGGTCGAGTTCCAGCTCGGGAACGCCTTCGCGTCCGTGAGGCGCGCCCACACGGCCGACGCCGGCGCGTCGATGTCGATCGACACGGCGTAGGACATTCGAAAGGTCGACTCGGTCTTCTCGGCTTGGCTCATCTTGGCTCCGGCGGTGTTTCGGCCGATTTCTCGGCCTCGCCGGTACGACGGCCCAGCGACCCCGAAGGATGCGCAGGCCCCCGATCTTTTTTCCAGCGAGCCCTCGCAACCCTTCCGTTGCAAGGGCCCGGCGCCGATGCCAGAACGACCCTGTGGACGCGCGCGACCTCGACTACGACCTGCCCGAAGGGCTGATCGCGCAGGAGCCGCCCGCCGAGCGTGAAGGCGCGCGGCTCATGGTCCTCGATCGCGAGCGCGGCACGATCACGCATCGACGCGTGCTCGATCTGCCCGAGCTGATGCAGCCGGCGCTCTTCGTCGTGAACGACACGCGGGTGCTCCCGGCCCGCATGTTCGCGCGCAAGCCGACGGGCGGCCGCATCGAGCTCTTGCTGATCGAGAAGCTCGAGAGTGACGAGCACGGCAAGCGCGAGGTGTGGGCGGCGCTCGCGCGCGGCGTGAAGGCGCTGCGGCCCGGCGTGACGCTCGCCGTGGAGAACGCAGACATGCGCGCGACGCTGCGGGCGCTGCGCGAGGGCGGCGAGGTCGAGATCGAGCTCGCGGCCGACGCGGGCGTGCGCGCGGCGATCGGTCTCGCGGGCAAGGTGCCGCTGCCGCCCTACGTGCGGCGCGAGCCCGACGCGCGTGACGCAGAGCGCTACCAGACCGTGTTCGCCGCGCGGGAAGGATCGGTCGCGGCGCCGACGGCCGGCCTGCACTTCTCGGATCGCTTGCTGGGCGCGCTCGGCAAGGCGGGCCACAAGATCGCGAAGGTCACGCTCCACGTGGGGCCCGGCACGTTCGCGCCGCTGCGCAGTGACGATTTGAGCGAGCACCGCATGCACGCGGAGCGCTACGACGTGCCGCACGAGACGGCGCATGCGATCGCCGCCGCGCGCTCGGAGGGCCGCGCGGTCGTCGCGATCGGCACCACCGTCTGCCGCACGCTCGAGAGCGCAGCGGACGAGAGCGGCGCGGTGACGACAGGAGTGGTCCGCTCCGCGGACCCGACGCAATTGGGTCGGCCCTGCGAGCCGGGCGCTCCGGTCGTCATCGCCGGCGCAGGCGAGACGTCGATCTTCATCCATCCGCCGCATCGCTTCCGCGTGATCGATGCACTACTGACGAACTTCCATCTGCCGCGCTCGACCCTGCTCGCGCTCGTGATGGCGTTCGGCGGTGTCGAGAACGTGAAGCAGGCGTACGCCGAGGCGGTGCGCGAGCAATACCGCTTCTTCAGCTACGGTGACGCGATGTTGCTGCGCTCTGCGCGTCACGCACGCTGAGCGCGGCGGCGCTTGCCGAGATAACCGTCGAGCAACGCGACGAGCTCCTCGGTCAACGCGCCGCTCGCGAGCGCGTCGGGGCGATCGACGAGCGCGGCGTGCACGAGCGCATGCGCCGCCGTCGTCGCGACCCACGCTGGTAGATCCGCCTCCGACCACGGCGCGAGCAGACGCGCACGCTCGCGCTTCAGCTCGGCGTCGACGTCGGTCTGCAGCTTGCCGAGCTCCAGCCGTGCGCCGTGCTCGACGAGCTCGCGATGCAGCATCGGCCGCTCCCGGTGCTCGTCGATCAGCTCCTCGATCAACACGCGCACGAGCGCACGTCGGCTCGTGGCCGAGCGCAGCGCGCGCAACGTACGCGAGCGCATCTGTCGCGCATGTCGCCGCAGCAGCTCGGCGAGGATCGCGTCCTTGCTCGGAAAGTACTGATACAACGACGCGATGTTCACGCCGGCGCGCGCGGCGATGCGGTTCGTCGTCGTCTTGCCGTAGCCGTGCTCGGAGAGAACGTAAGTCGCCGCCTCGAGGATCGCGTCGACCGTCGCGCGCGAGCGGTCCTGCGTCGGCTTTCTGCGCGGGACCACCGCGATCTTCTTGCGAGCCATCGAACGCAAGCTGCCCAAGCGCGCTTCGCGATGCAACTTGTGGCCGATGAAAGCTGCCATCGTCGAGAAGCTCGGTTCCGCCCCCGTCTACGCCGACTTCCCGGAGCCGACCGTCGCGCCGGGCGAGGTGCTCGTGCGCGTGTTGGCTGCCGGCATCCATCCGCTCGTCCGCGGTCTCGCATCCGGCTCGCACTACGGTGCGGCGGGCGACGGCACACCGTTCGGCGTCGGCGTCGACTGCGTCGGCGTGCTCGACGACGGCCAACGCGTGTACGCCGGCTTCCCACGCAAGCCCTTCGGCACGATGGCCGAGCGCGTGGCAGTGCCGCGCACGATGTGCGTGCCCGTCCCCGACGGAGTCGACGACGCGGTCGCGGCCGCGAGCGCCAACCCCGGCATGTCGGCGTGGCTCGCGCTCTGTTGGCGCGCGGAGGTGACGAAGGGACAGACGGTGCTCGTGCTCGGCGCGACGGGCGTCGCCGGGCAGATGGCCGTGCAGCTCGCCAAGCACCTCGGTGCGTCGCGCGTGATCGCCGCGGGCCGCAACCCCGCGACGCTCGCGAAGCTGCCCGCGCTCGGCGCCGACGCGATCGTATCGCTCGAAGGAGATCGAGCTTCACTGGCAGCGAAGTTCCGCGAGGCCGCGGGCCCGGGCGGCATCGATGCGATCATCGACTACGTCTGGGGACCGCCTGCCGAGGCCGCGATCGAGGCGATCACGAAGACCGGCCTCGGCGCCGCCAAGCGCGTTCGCTTCGTTCAGGTCGGCGGCGGGGCGGGTGCGACGATCACGCTGCCCGCCGCCGTGCTGCGCAGCTCGGCTCTGGAGATCACGGGCACGGGCGGCGGCACGGTGCCGCTGAGCGAGCTCGTCGGGGCGGTGCCGAAGGTGCTCGAGCTGATCGCGCGCGGCGTGCTGACGGTCTAGGTCGAGCGCGTACCGCTCTCCGACGTGACCCGAGCGTGGGCGATCCCCGGCGACGGCCGCCGCACCGTGATCACGATCTGACGTTGCGCGAGCGCGCTTCCGCTCGCACCTTCCGCGGCTCATGCGTAGCGCGGGATTCTCGTTCACGGAGCTGACGACCGACGGCCACGCGCGCCGCGGGCGCTTCGTCACGCCGCGCGCGACGATCGAGACGCCGGTCTTCATGCCGGTCGGCACGCTCGCGACCGTGAAGTCGCAGACGCCGGACGAGGTCGCGTCCACGGGCGCGCGCATCATCCTCGCGAACACCTATCACCTGTGGATCCGCCCGGGCGCCGAGCGCATCGCCGAGCTCGGCGGCGTGCCGAAGTTCATGGGCTGGCCGCACGCGATGCTGACCGACAGCGGCGGCTTCCAGGTCTTCTCGCTCTCGGGCCTCAACGCGATCGACGACGACGGCGTCACGTTCAAGTCGCACCTCGACGGTCGCAAGCTGCGTCTGACGCCGGAAGAATCGATGCGCGTGCAGGCGCTGCTCGGCGCCGACGTCGCGATGGCGTTCGACGAGTGTCCGCCAGGCGCCGCGGCGGCCGGCATCACCGAGCGCGCGATGCGTCGCACCACCGAGTGGGCCAAGCGCTGCCTGCGCGCACCGTGGAGAGAGGGACAGGCGCGCTTCGGCATCGTGCAGGGCGGCACGAACGTCGATCTTCGTCGCTCGCATCTGGAAGCCATCGCGACGATGAGCGAGGACGGTCGCGAGTTCGACGGCATCGCGATGGGCGGATTCTCGGTGGGCGAGCCGATCCCCGAGATGTACGCGGCGCTCGATGCCGTCGCGCACGAGATGCCGCGCGATCGACCACGCTACCTGATGGGCGTCGGCACGCCGTACGACCTCTTGCAGGGCATGGGCGCGGGCATCGATCTCTTCGACTGCGTCTTGCCCACGCGCAACGCGCGCAACGGTCAGGCGCTCACGTGGTCGGGCCGCGTGAACCTCAAGCAGGCGCGCCACGGCAAGGACGAGCGTCCGCTCGATGGCAAGTGCGACTGCATGACGTGCACGCGCTTCACGCGCGCGTACGTGCATCACCTGATCAAGGCCGAGGAGATGCTCGGCGCGCGCTTGATCACGCAGCACAACCTGCACTTCTACGGAGCGCTCACGCGCGCGGGCCGCGAAGCGATCGAGCAGCAGCGCTACGCGGCGTTCGCCGAGGAGACGGCGCGCGGGATGCGCGAAGGCGACGAGATCGCGCCGGCCGATCCGCGCACGGCCAAATGGAAGCCGCCGAACGAGCGACGCGACAAGTGAACCGGGCTCAGCGCGGACGGTCGAGGAACACGAGCACCGAGCGCACGACGCCGAGCGCGGCTGCGACGGCCTCTCGCGCTGCGGCGCGCGCCGCGCTCGAAGCGCCGACCCGGAGGCCTGCTTCGTGATCGTGTGGAGACGCGAGCTTCTCTCCGCGCTCGGCGGCGAACGCGACCTCGTCGAGCAAGATCCAGTCGTCGAACGCGTGCGGCGGCGGATCGCCTCGGGCGTCTTCGACGAAGGCCGCGAGCGCCGCAAGATCGTGGAATCCGCCCGGCGCCGCCGAGAGCGTCGCGCCCTGCTCGTGTGCGTAGAGCGCTGCGTTCTCGAGCGTCGAGAAGACCGGCACGAGCCGACGTCCGTCGCTCTCGAAGGACACGATCCCGTCGTCGCTCTCGAGCACGTAGCCGCAGTGCTCGCCGTCGACGTCGATCCACACCTTCGTCCAAGTCATCACGACAGCATGAGCGCGACCGATTCGTTCTGGCCAGTCGGCACGTACGGCTCTAGAAGCTGCGCATGAACGCCATGGAGTTGCTCGCGTCGCGTCGCTCGGTCTCGAAGCTGAAGGAGCCCGCGCCCGCGGACGACGTGCTCGATCGCGTGATCCGCGCCGCGCTGCGTGCTCCGGATCACGGCGCGCTGCGACCGTGGAAGGTGCTGCTCTTCCGCGGCGAGGCGCGCGCGAAGCTCGGCGATCTCTTCGTCGCGTCGCTGCTGCGACGAAGCCCGAGCGCGAGCTCCAGCGAGATCGACAAGGAGAAGAACAAGGCCGCTCGCGCGCCGCTCGTGATCGCCGTGGCTGCGACGATCAAGCCGAGCCCCAAGGCGCCCGAGATCGAGCAGATGCTGTCGGCCGGCGCGGTGATGCAAGGTCTCTTGCTCGGCTTCCAGGCCGAGGGCTTCGGCAGCGTGTGGAAGACCGGCGCGCCGACGTACGATCCCGAGGTCGTCACCGCGCTCGGGCTCGCGAGCACCGACAAGCTCGTGGGCTGGCTCTACGTCGGCACCGCAGCGGAAGAGCCGCCCGCGATGCACCGCCCGGAGCCGAGCGCGTTCGTCGTCGACTGGAAGTGATCACTGCAGGAGTGGTCCGCAGAGCGGACCCGACACAATTGTGTCGGCCCGGCTCGCTGGGCACTCCGACAGTGATCTGCGCGGCGGCGGTTTCTCGTATGCTCGCGCCTGCTGCGTGCGCCTGACTCTCCTCGACATCCAGAAGAAGCTCGGCGGAGCGCCCATCCTGCGTGGGATCGATCTCGAGGTCGCTTCGGGCGAGCTGGTCGTGCTCGTCGGGCCGAGCGGCTGCGGCAAGAGCACGCTGCTGCGCACGATCGCCGGGCTCGAGACGCCGGACGGCGGCACGATCACGATGGGTGATCGCGACGTCACGCGCGCGGCGCCGCGCGAGCGCGACATCGGCATGGTGTTCCAGAGCTACGCGCTCTATCCGCACCTCACGGTGAGGGACAACCTCGCGTTCGGGCTCACGCTACGCGGCACCGACGCCAAGACGATCGATGCGTGCATCGCCGAGGTCGCCGAGATGCTCGGTCTCGAGAAGCTGCTCGGGCGGCATCCGCGCGACCTCTCGGGCGGACAGCGGCAGCGCGTTGCGATGGGACGCGCGATCGCGCGGCGGCCGTCGCTCTTTCTCTTCGACGAGCCGCTCTCGAACCTCGATGCCGCGCTGCGCGCCGAGGTGCGCGTCGAGATCAAGCGCCTGCATGCGCGTCTCGGCGCGACGATGATCTACGTCACGCACGATCAGGTCGAAGCGATGACGCTCGCCGATCGTCTCGTCGTGCTGCGCGCGGGCGTGGTCGAGCAGATCGGCGCGCCGCTCGAGGTGTACGAGCGACCGGTCTCGCGCTTCGTCGCCGGTTTCCTCGGCAGTCCCGCGATGAACTTCCTCGAGGTGGACGTCGCAGACGGTCGCGCGCGCGCCGAGGGCGTCGACGTCGTCGCGAGCGGCGCGAACGGTGCGGCAGTGCTCGGTGTGCGGCCACAGGACCTCGTGCTCACGAGCGAGACGAGCGGCCTCGCGATGCGCGTCGAGGTCGTCGAGGCGATGGGCTTCGAGGCCTACGTGCACGGCCACGTGGGCAAGAGCCCCTTCGTCGCGCGTCTCTCGCCCGACGAGCTCTCGAGCGCGAAGGTCGGCGCCGACATCCGCGTGGCGCCGAAGCACGTGCACCTCTTCGATCGCGAGACCGGACGGTCGCTGTGACCCGCCTCTCGCTCTCGCTCTCGCTCTCGCTCTCGGCCTCGCTCTCGCTCCTGTCTCCGATGCTCGCCCACGCCCAGACGCTCGTCGTCTGGCACGCGTACGGCGATCACGAAGCGGCCGGCCTCTCCGCGGCAGCTCATGCTTGGGAGCACACGCACCCGGGCGTCCACGTCGATCTCGTCGCGTCGCCCTTCGGCGCGTACGCATCGCGCCTGCGCACTGCGGTCCCGACGCATCACGGCCCGGATCTCTTCATCGATGCGCACAACCGCCTCGCGACGTACGTCTCGGAACGGATCGTCGTCCCGTTCGGCGACACGCCGACCAGCGACTTCGACCCGCGCGTGATCGATGCACTGAGCCTCGACGACGAGCTCTGGGGCACACCGCTCGCCGTGAAGTGCCTCGCGCTCTACGTGTGGAGCGATCTCGCGAACGATCCACTGCTCGATCTCGAGGCGATCGAGGCGCGCCGATCCAGCCTTCCCGAAGGCACCTTCCCGCTCGTGTGGGAGCTGGGCTCGTCGTACGCGACGGTCGGGCTCTTCCACGCGTACGGTGCGGAGCTGCTCGATGCGAACGGCCACTTCGCCGCCGCGACGCCCGCCGGTCGCGACGCGCTCGCACGTCTGGCGTCGCTCGAGCCGAACGGGGTCGTGCCACCGGAGACGACGAACGATCTCGTGCGCGATCTCTTCCGCGCGCGCCGGGCGATGAGCGCGATCAGCGGGCCCTGGCTCGCGCTCGATCTCGCGTCGCTGCGCGGATGGCGCGTGCAGCCGCTACCGCGCGCGGCCGGACACGCGATGGAGCCCTACGCGACGATCGAGGCCGCGATGATCCCGGCCTTCTCCTCTCAGCCAGAGCTCGCGCGCGAGCTGGCGCGCTATCTCGCGAGCGCAGAGGGCTCGATCATCCGCGCCCGCGAGGGTGGGCACGTCGTCGCATCGCGCGCGGCCTGGACCGACGCGGCGCTGACGAACGATCCGACCCTCGTCGGATTCCACGAGGCCGCGTCGGTCGCGCGCCCGATGCCTTCCGATCCGCACATGGACGTCGTGTTCGGCCCGATGGATCGCGCGCTCCACAACGTGCTGCGCGGCGATGCGACGCCCGAGGCGGCGCTCGAGCAAGCGGCGCATCGCTTCGAGAGCGAGACCCGCGCCGCGCCGCCGCGCCGGAGCCCGACGATCGCGATCGTCCTCGTCTCGAGCGCGCTCGTCATGCTGCTCCTGCTCACGCTCTCGCGACTGCGCAGCCCGGATCTTCGCGCCGCGCTCGTGCGATCGATGCCCGCCTACGCGTGGGTCACGCACGCGTTCCTCGCCGTGTTCGCGCTCGTCGTGATCCCGCTGCTCGTCGGCGCCGGCACGTCGTTCTTCGCGGGCCATCCCGACATGCACTACGTGGGGCTCGCGAACTACGAGGAGATCCTCACGAACCGCGGCAGCGGCCTATTCGATCACGGATCGTTCTGGATCGTGCTGCCGGTCACCGTCCTCTGGACCGTCGTGAACGTGTCGTTGCACGTCTTGCTCGGCGTGGGCCTCGCGCTCTTGCTCCACCGACCCACGGTGAAGCTGCGCACGCTCGCGCGCGTGCTGCTCGTCGTGCCGTGGGCGGTGCCGAGCTACGTCACCGCGCTCGCGTGGCGGGGGATGTTCCACCGGCAGCTCGGCGCCATCAACGCGATCCTCGCGCTCTTCGGCGTCCAGCCCGTGAGCTGGTTCGCTCAGTTCTCGACGGCGTTCACCGCCAACGTCGCGACGAATGTGTGGCTCGGGTTTCCGTTCATGATGGTCGTGACGCTGGGCGCGCTCACGTCGATCCCGAAGGATCTCTACGAAGCGGCCGACCTCGACGGCGCGACGCCCTTGCAGAAGCTGACGCGCATCACGCTGCCGATGCTCGCGCCCGCGATCTTGCCCGCCGTCGCGATGGGCGCCGTGTGGACGTTCAACATGTTCAACGTCGTGTTCCTCGTGAGCGCGGGCGAGCCCGACGGCACGACCGAGATCCTCGTGTCGGAGGCATATCGCTGGGCGTTCACGCGCGGCCACCAGATCGGTTACGCGGCGGCGTACTCGGTGCTGATCTTCGTCATCTTGGTGGGGCTCACGCGCATGCTCCCACGCGAGCGCGCCCGGAGCGCGACGTGAATCGCATCGTCGACGTCGTCGTTCACCTCGTCATCGCGATCGCGGTCGTGTTCGCGCTCTATCCGGTGCTCTGGGTGATCGCGCTCGCATTCTCGCCCGGCGTGACGCCGCAGGCGCGCGCGCTGCCGGTGCCCGACGGGTTCTCGCTCGAGCACTTCGCGGCCGTGCTCGGTCGCACCGACGATGGCGGGCACTGGGTGTTCGGATCGCAGCTCGCCAGCTCGAGCATCGTGTCGATTGCGACGGCGATCGTGGCCATCCTCGTCGCGACTCCCGCCGCGTACGGCCTTTCGCGCTTCGACTTCGTGGGCAAGCGCGCATCGCTCGGCGCGATGCTCGCGACGCAGATGTTCCCCGGCGTCGCTGCGTCGGTGCCGCTCTATTTGCTGCTCGACGCGCTCGATCTGCTCGACACGCGCACGGGGCTGGTGCTCGTCTACGCGACGACCGCGGTTCCGTTCGCGATGTTCCAGCTGCGCGGCGCCTTCGACGCGATCCCGAAGGAGCTCGAAGAAGCCGCGATGGTCGACGGTGCGACGCGGCTCGGCGCCTTCGTGCGCGTGGTCCTGCCGGCGGCGCGCCCGGCCATCGCGGTGACTGCGCTCTTCGCGTTCATCCAGGCGTGGAACGAGTTCGTGCTCGCGGCGACGTTCCTCACGCGCGAGGATCTCTACACGCTGCCCATCTTGCTGCAGAGCTACGCGAGCGAGCACGACGCGAACCTCGGCCACTTCGCCGCGGGCGCGATCCTCGTGTCGCTGCCGGTGATGGCGCTCTTCTATTTCCTCGAGCGCGAGCTCGTCACCGGCCTCACCGAGGGCGGCGTCAAAGGCTGACGCTCTCGCTCGCTACTTGCCGCCGCGCGACGCGCGCAGCACCACCGACTCGGCTGCCAATCGGCCGACGAGGTAGCGATAGAACGGGAGCACGTCCGCGCCCGTCGCGACCGCGCCCGCGGCCTTGTCGACCATGCTCATCACGCCCGGCAAGTGCTGGACGGCCGAGCTCGCGATCGAGCTGACGTACGGGGTGACCTGCCGGACGGCGCCTTCCATCGGCGCGATCAGCGAGCCCATCATTCCCTGCGCGGCGCTCGCGATCTGCGCACCCCCCGGGAGCATCGCGATCTTGCCGGCGGCCGCGCCGCCGTGACGTCCGAGGATCGATTCGATCACGTTGCCGCCGGCCGACGCGACGTTGTCGGCGAACGGAAGCGCGACGTCGATCGCCGCGTAGTAGTACCCGAGCGCTTGGCCGGCGGGCGTCGTGTAGAACGCGCTCGCCGCCTCGGCCGGTGATCCCGGGAAGAGCTTGTGCACGACGTACGCGATGCCGAGCAGCTTCATCGCCGCGTCGACGCCCTGCTCCGTGTCCGTGTCGAGCGCCTTCGTGCCGTGGCCGAGGAAGAGGCCGAGGGCGGACGTCACGCCGGAGAACACCGCGATACCCGTGTCGCCCGTGTCGATCGCGTGCGCGACCGAGAGCGCGCTCTGGACGTCTTCGCCCTGCGCGAGCTTGAAGACGAGCGTCTGCGCGTCGTCGGTGATCTGCGGGAAGAACGCCTGCGCACACTCGCCCAGCGAGGTGTACGCGGGCTGCTTCGGCGCGAACGGCACCGACCCGAAGATGGCGTGAGCGACGCGCACGGTGACCGCGCCCTCGGGGAACTCGGCCAGGACGGGATCGATGTAGTTCTTCAGCTTCATGCGCGGAGAGTACGTGAAGTCAGGGCGTCTCGACGAGACACGCGGACCACGCGATCCGACCCGTCGTCACCGGGAGATTCACGCACTCGGTCGCCGTCGTGTGCCACGTGTGCATGCCGGTGCCGTGCACCGCGAGATCGTACGAGCCCGTGACGAGCCCCACGCTCGTGGTCCCGTCGAACGAGAGGCGCTGCGTGCACGGCAAGCCGTCCTGCTGCGCGATCGACGCGTGAGTGACGTGATCGGAGAGCGTGTACCCCATCGTGGTCACGCCGACGGCCGTGCACGTCGACGCGGCTCCCGTCGACGGATCTCCCCAGTCGAGCGTGACGGTCAACGTCGTCGGGAACGCGAGGTCGCTCGGAGGAACGACCCACGGCGCGCCCGCAGCGACGACGAGAGGCGTCGTGCCGACGTTCGTGCTCGCCACCATGGTGCCCCCGGCCTCGAGCGCTTCGATGGAGACGAGGTAGCTGCCCGCGCTGACGATCGGCGAGCCCGACGCGTACGTGCCCGTGCGGCACGGGCCCGACGCGAGCGTGACGCCGCTCGTGCGCGCAGTGTCGTCCGCTGCGTAGAGCACGAGCGCGATCGTGTCGGCGTCCACGGAGTCGCAGACGTCGATCGACGCCGCTTGCGTGTCGAGCGTCCATGCGAAGTCGATCGCAGCGTCGGATCCGTGGGGGTCGAACGTGCTCGATGCGAAATCGACCGGAACGTCGTCGTAGAGCGCGACGTGCGTCGGCCCCGCGCCGACGTGCTCCGTCGCCATCGCGCCCGAGAAGAGCACCGTTCCGTCGGAGCCCAACGCCTGCAGCTGGAGCACGACGTCTCCGGCCGCGAGGACCGCGATCGGGCGCGTGTCGATCGCGCCGCTCTCGCACGTGCCGGTGAGCCGCGCGAGCTCGATGACCTGGCTGCCGTGGAAGATCGCGACGCGCACGCGTGCGATCCCGAGCGCCTCGCACGTCGCGGCGGTCGGTGCGCCGCCATGGATCGTCCAGTGCGCGGAGAGCGTCGCGTCGGTCCCGCTGGGGTCGTAGCCGCTCGAGAAGTCGATGCCGGGGATCGTGACGATGTCGTCTGCCACGGCCGTGATCGACTGATGGCCTCCTCGCACGACCACCGCGCCGGCGGAGAGGCCCTCCCAAGCGACGTCGTAGGTGCCGGCCGCGAGCACACCTCCCGGCGTGGCGATGTGGCCGCTCACGCACGGTGCGGTGAGCGCGTCGAGATTGGTCGCGCCGCTGCCGCAGTTCACGACGAGACGCACGGTGTCGATGCCGACGTCGGCGCAGCTGGCGCTCGTGGGCACCGCACCTTCGACGGTCCAGACGCCCGACACGCGCGTGTCGCCGCCCGCGGCGCAGTCGCGCGTGCCACAAGCCATCAACGTCCCGCAACAAGCCAAGAGAGCGACCAAGCGCATCTGCCAGGCTTAGCGCATGCGGACGGAGCTCACAGTGTCGGGAGGTTGCGACCGAGCGGCTCCACGCGGCCCGTCTCGAGAAATGCGTAGATTCCCCAGCTCTGCAGCACGCGCCGCGTGTAGCCGCGCGTCTCGGCGTACGGGATCGACTCCACGAACTCGTCGAGCGATCCGTCGCCGCGCTCGCGCAGCCAACGATCGACGGCGCCCTGCCCCGCGTTGTAGGCCGCAGGGATGACCTCGGGGCCGGCTGCGTAGTGGTGATGGAGCTCGGCGAGATAGCGCGTCCCGAGCCGGACGTTGACGTCGGGCCGCACGAGCGAGGCGGCGTCGCTCGGCAGACCGAGCGGACGCGCGAGGCGGCGCGCGGTCGGCGTGATGAGCTGCATGAGCCCGTAGGCGTGCGCGATCGAGATCGCGTTCGCCGCGAAGCTCGACTCCTCGCGGATGAGACCGAACACGAGCGCGCTCGGGATCTGCTCGTCGCGGGCGCCCGACACCACCACGTCCGAGTAGCCGCGCGGGTACGCGAGCGAGAAGAGAGAGCGCGTTCGATCGTCGAGCGGATGCGCGAGCAGCGCGCGCACGAGGGTGCCGCGCGTTCGTGAGACGGCCCGCTCGCTCGCGCCGGCGTTCGAGAGCAACGCGACCGCGAGCCAGCGGCCCTCGTGATCGTCGCTCGTGCTCGAGAGACCGAGCGCATCGAGCTCGCGCTCGGCCATCGAGACCTCACCGGCTCGCAGGGACGACAGCGCACGCGCGAAGCCCGCGCTCCGAAGAACGTCTCGCTCGGGAAACCGCAGCGCGACGTCGGTGACGGGCGGGGTCGGCACCGCCGCGCCGAGCTCGCTCGATCGACCGAGCGCGTGCCGGCCGTAGTACGAGAGCGGGCGCTCGCGAGCGAGCGTCTCGAACGCCGCGGCAGCCTCGTCCTGGCGTCCGAGATCCGCGAGGGTGCGCGCACGCCAGTAGGCGATTCGGCCGCCGAGATCCTCGCGAGACTCGGGCGTGCCGGCCGCGATCGCTTCGTCGAACGCGGTCAACGCGGCCTCGAGCGCACCGCCCTGTCGCTCGGTCCAGCCGAGGAGAAAGAGCGCATCCGGCCGCATGTCCGCGTCCGCCGGGCCGTCGATCACCGCACGGAGATGAGCGCGTGCCGCGTCGAGATCGCCCGCGCGCAGCTCGATGGCCGCTGCCTCGTAGCGCGCGTCGTCGACGAGGCGATGATCGCTCGCGCGCTCGGCGAGCGTGTCGTAGCGAGCGACCGCGAGCGCATCTTCTCCGAGCGCCGCGTACGACTTCGCCGCGAAGTACAGCGCCCACGCGATGGTGTCCGCGTCCGACGCGCATTGCGAGACCACCGCGTCGAGCCGCTCGGCCGCGGCCGCGCGATCGCGCGCGCGGTACATGGAGCGGCCTTCTCCGAGGAGCGCGGGGCAGCGCGCGGGATCGCTGCGTCGCGCCGACTCGGCGATCGCGTGATAGGCGCGGCGAGCATCGTCGTGCGCGTTGGCGCGCGCGTACGCATCGGCGCGCGCGAGGGCGTGCGTGTTGCCAATCGCGCGCAGCGCGCGGCGACGGGCCTCCGGGAGACCGAGCACGATCGCGCTCGCCCGTGCATCCGCATCGGTGCTGACGGAGGCGCTCGGGCGCGCGTCGCCGAGCCCACGGAGCAGCTCGACGGCCTGCTCGCGCTCGGCGACCTCTTCACTCGACGCCAGAATCGTCGCGAGGCGCAGGACGATCTCGCTGCGCTCCTCGAAGCTCAGCGATGCGCTCGCGCCGAGCGCTGCCGCGAGGCGCTCCTGTTCTTCGGGAAGACCGACCGACGCGAGCGCGAGCACCGAGCACGCCTCGGCGCGCCCCGGCCAGTCCGCGGCGCACGCCGGCTCGACCGCCGTGCGTGCGAGCTCCGGATCGTGCGACCGATGCCCGAGCTCGACGCGCGCTGCGAGCGCGAGCGGATGTTGCGCCTCGATGATCTCGTTCCAGAGCGGCGTCGCCGCATCGATGGACCCGGCCGCCGCGTAGGCGCGCGCGAGCCGAAACCGGATCACGCCGGCATCGTCCGGCGTCGCGCCGGTGATCGCAGCCCGCGCATCGTCGAAGCGACCGTCCGCAATCGCGTCGACCGCCGCAACGACGGTCGGGCCGAGCGCCGCGACCGCGGGATCGAAACCGCTCGGAGCCACGGGCGTGCTCGCAGGCGCAGGCGCAGGGTCGTCGGCGCGCGAGGCCGCAGGCGGCTCACAGGTGGCGCCGAGCGCCAGCGCCAGGCCAGCGAGCAGCATCCCTCTCCGAAGCTCGATCTTGCGGTGCATGCAGTTCCCGCCGGTGTACGGGGCCCGAGCCCACCCCGGCAAGTTCGTGCGTGAAACGGCGCCCGGGCCGCCGGCTAATCCCGCTTTCGTCCGGCGAGGTCGTCGGTCTCGTCGTCCTCTCTGCGAGCCCGGCTCGCGCGCACCAGACCGTCCTGCCGCTCCAGCCGGTCTCGCACCATCCGGTGCTCGCCGTGCGCGATGCCCAGCGACGCTCGAGACGCTTCGACGGCGCCCGCGGCGCGCTCGTGGACGAGCTGCCGCGACGATGCGAGCTGCTTGGCCGCGACCACTCTCTCGCGGAGCTTCGCGCGGTGCGCCTCCGCTCCCACGCGCTCGGCCGCGCTCATGCCAGTGTCGTCGGCAGCGCGCAGGACGCGTTCCGCCTCCGCGAGCCGTTCGAGGGCGTCCTGCCAGCTCGCGCGCGCGCGCTCTTCGGCACGCAGCACGTCGGCGTGGGCACGTGCGCTCTCGTCTTCCTTCGCGGAAGCGACCGACGCGAGCGCGCGCAGCCCGTCGCTCACGGAACCGGAGCGCGCGTGCCGGTCAGCGTCCCGGAGACCGCGCCGGACGCCCCTACCACGGATCCGTCGACCGCCACGAGCTGGCCGTGCAGCGTGCCGTCGAGTCGGTCGACGCGGGCGTCCCCGTCGTCGTCGCGCGTCGCGACGCTCGCCATCAGCTGCACGTGATCGATGTCGTGATCGACCTCGGCCATGCCCGCATCGAGGATGCTCTCGAGACTGGCGAGCGCGGTCGCGCACGCGTTCGCGCGACACGTCGCATCGCACGACGCGAGGGCCGACATCCCGCCGACGGTCGTCGCGAACGTGTCGAGCGAGCTGCACTGGCCTGCGAGCACGTCGTCGATGGAGTGCACGTGCGCGCGATCGGCACCGACTGCGTCCACCCATGCGCGTGCCAGCGATCCCGCCTGCGCGTCGATCGGTCCCTCGAACGTGAACATCCCGCCCGCGACGGCGGAGGGCGTGATCGTGCGCACGACCGGTACGTGCGCGAGCGAGACGGTCCCGCTGCGGCCGTCGCTGGACGTGACGCTGTCGGTCGTCAGCGATCCGTTGGACGTCGCGCCGAGCGTCAGCGTCAGCGAGAACGACGGCGAGTCGAGCGCGACCGCCGCCTCGTCGAGCAAGGACGCGACGACGGCCGTCGGCGAGGTGCCGTCGTCGTCGAGCTGCGCCGCGAGAGCGGCATCGAGCGAGCTCGACGTGCGGAGCGTGTGCAGATGCGTGGCATCGACGCTCGCGCCCGTGCGTGCGAGCTCGGCCTCGACGCCGTTGAGCAGGAGCGCCGCGTCTCCGCCCTGCGCGGCCACGGCCGCTCGCAACGCGATCGACCACTGCGCGATGCGATTCTGCACGCCACCGCCCGCTGCGAGCGACACGTCCACGTCGTAGCCGCCGGCGATCCCGAGCGGCACCTCGGTGAGCGTCACGGAGATCGTGGTCGGTGTGCCGGTCGTGGGGACCACGCCGTCCGCGCATCCGAGCGCTTCCAGCGCGAGGTCGCCGTTCGCGCGCACCAGGACGGCGTACGTGAGCGTCGTGGGGAGCGCGGTGATCGTGACGTCGTCGGTCAGCGACCGAACGGTGCGACCGCCACTCGTCGGCGGCATCGACGAGATCGCGGCGCACGTCATGCCCGGAACGACGTCGATCACGCGATGCGTGACCGGACGTGTCCCGGTGTAGGGCGCATGCACGACGAGCGTCCCGAAGCTCGTGCCGACGCCGACGTCGACGTATTGCGGGCTCGACGCGAGAGCCGCCGAGAGCCGCACGCGAAAGCTGGACGCCGACGTGCCGGCCGTGAGCGATGCGTGGGCGAGCCCGGTGTCGTCGGTCGTCGCCGAGAGCGCGCCCAGCGTGGCATCGAGCGCAGTGCCTTCGATCGCCGCCGCGATCGACACGCCCGCACCCGGCGCGCCCGTCGCATCGAGGAAGCGAACGTCGATCGACGTCGTCTCCCCCGGATGGAGCATCAGCGTGCTCGGCGAGACGAGCGAGAGCGAGCCCGTCGGCGCACTGGCGTCGGGCGTGCCGGAGTCGAGCGCTACGTACCGAGGTCCGGAGCACCCGACCGCGACGCCTCCGAGGAGGACCGCCATCGCGAGCAAGCGAAGAAACATATACCCGAGAGCATAACGCTCCGTGCGGCCGGCGGCACCTCACCGGACGCGCGGCCCCTCACGTGACAACGATGTCGTAGTGCCGATCTACTGACACTCGCCCGTCGCCGCGTTGCACGTCGGCATCGTGGGCAGATACATCTGGCAGAAGGCGTTTCCGCCGTAGAAGTTGCAGCGCGGCGCACACACACTGTAGCTGTTCGTCCAGCAGACCTGGTCGAGCGAGCCGACGCTGCCGCAGAACGACTGGTCGAAGCACCGGCAGGTGAACTCGTCGATGTTGCCGTCGCCGGTGTCGTCGATCCCGTTGCAGCACTCGCCCATCGGTCCGAACGGGCGACAGTCCGGATCGAGACAGTCCGCGCGACCGTCGTGATCGTCGTCGATCCCGTTCGTGCACGCCGCGATGCCGATCTCGTTCGACACCGAGCCGGCATCGACGCTCGAGTCGAGACCGCCGTCGCGGATCGGCCCGGAGTCGAGGGGGAAGCCACCACTGTCCACGCAGCCGGGGCGGTCGCGGCAGTCGGAGTCGGCGCAGTCGATGCGGCCGTCGCAGTCGTCGTCGATCCCATCGGAGCAGCGCCGCTCGAACGGAGACGTCGGCATGCACACCGGTCGGCACGTGGGGTCGGTCATCACGCAGAACGGATCCATGCAGTCGGCCGCGCCGTTGCAGTCGTCGTCGATCCCGTTGTGACACTGCTCGGGGAACGTGCAGACGGGGCCCGCATCGCGGAACCGGCAGAACGTGCTGCCCGCGCAGTCGGGATCCGCGCAGTCGAAGAGGAAGTCGCAGTCCTCGTCGATGCCGTTGTTGCACTGCGTCTCGATCGGCGCGATGGGGATGCAGACCGAGGCGTCGGGGAAGAAGCCGCCGTCACCGATCCCGCACTGCGCCGCACAGTCGACGTCCGCGCAGTCGAACGCGCCGTCGCAGTCGTCGTCGCGTCCGTCGAAGCACTGCACCTCGAACGGCGCCGTCGGCACGCACATCGAGCAGGTGGGCTGCCCCGCGCACACCGGGTCGCCGCAATCGGTCAGGCCGTTGCAGTCGTTGTCGATGCCGTCGAAGCACACGTTCTCGAACGTGGACGTGGGCATGCAGCCGCGGCACATCGGAACCGTGAAGCAGAACGGATCCGCGCAGTCGGTGAGACCGTTGCAGTCGTCGTCGATGCCGTCGCTGCACTGCTCCTGCGCGATGACCGACTGGCAGCCGATGCCGATCTGACAGAAGTCGACCGTGCACGGATTGCCGTCGTTGCAGCTCAGCTGCGTGCCGCGGCGGCAGAGACCATCCGCGCCGCACGACTCGATGCCGTTGCAGGGCTCGTGATCGTCGCACTCGGTGGCCGTGCTGCACATGCGCGTGATGCAGCCGAGCCGGACGTCGCAGGTCTGTCCCATGAGGCACTCGAACGAGTTGGCCGAGTGCACGCAACCGACACCCTCGATGCACTGGTCGTCGGTACACGACACGCCGTCGGTGCAGTCCATCGGCGGGCTCGCGAAGCACGTCGCCGTGGCCACGTCACAATGCTCGATGCCGTTGCACTGCGCATGATCGTCGCAGTCGGCGTCGCTCATGCATCCCGTCATGCGCGGCCTGCAGCCGGCCGCCGTGCACGTCTGGCCGGGCGGACACAGCGCATCGTTCACGCGCGAGACGCATCCGCCACCTTCGACGCACTGGTCGATGGTGCAGTCGACGCCGTCGTTGCAGTCGGTCGGCACGCCGCGCTGACAGTGGCCGCCGACGCAGTGCTCGATGCCGTCGCAGAAGAGGCCGTCGTCGCACTGGATGTCCGCGCTGCACGCGCCGCCGTCCCAGGGTGCGTCTCGGCCCATGTCCGGGATGTGGCTGCCGTCGCTCGGGACACCGCCGTCGCTTCCGGCGCCGCGGACCTGGACCCCAGTACGGACGCCGCAGCCAGCGATCGTGGCGAGCAACGAAACGAAAAGAAAGGACTGCAGTGAGAGAAGCGTGCGCATGGGAGGACCCCTACGCCCGCCAGCGTATCAAGACCTGGGCCGATAGGCGAAAAGCGGGGTTTCAGCCCTTGTGTGGCCCAGCCTGTCTCAGCCCATCTCGAATTCGATCGCCGAGTGGGCGGATCTCCGTGCAGAGGTGGTCCGCGGAGCAACCCCGACGCAATTGCGTCGGCCCGGCAAGCCGGGCACTGCGGCAGACATCAGCGCAGCAGGAGTCAGCCGGCGCCGTCGCCCTTGCCGGACGACTCGACGTGCGTGAGCGCCGCCTTCACGTAGTCGCGGTTCATGCGCGCGATGAAGGCGACGCTGATCTGCTTCGGACACGCCGCTTCGCACTCGTAGTGGTTCGAGCAGCCGCCGAAGCCGAGGTCCTCGTGCGTCTTGACCATCTTGAGCACGCGCGAGTCGCGCTCGGCCTGGCCCTGCGGGAGCAGGCCGAGGTGACTGATCTTGGCCGACATGAACAGGCTCGCGCTCGCGTTCGGGCACGCCGCCACGCACGCGCCGCAGCCGATGCACGACGCGGCGTCCATCGCCTCGTCGGCGACGCCCTTCGGGATGGGCATCACGTTCGCGTCGACCGCCGAGCCGGCGCGCGCGGTGATGTAGCCGCCCGCCTGGATGATCTTGTCGAACCCGCCGCGATCGACCGCGAGGTCGCGCAGGACCGGAAACGCGTCCGCGCGGAACGGCTCGACCCAGACCTCTTCGCCCGTCTTGAAGTGGCGCATGTGCAGCTGACACGCCGTCGTCGCCTTCTGCGGTCCGTGCGGGCGGCCGTTGATCATCATGCCGCACATGCCGCAGATGCCTTCGCGGCAGTCGTGGTCGAACACGATGGGCGTCTTGCCCGCTTGGACGAGCCGCTCGTTGACGACGTCGAGGAACTCGAGGAACGACGCGTGCGTCGAGATCTCTTTCGCGTACTGCGTGTAGTCCTCGAACTTGCCCGCGTCCGAGGCGCCGTTCTGGCGCCAGACGTGGAGCTTGAGGTTGATCGTCTCGTGACCGGCGTCGCTCACTTGTAGCTCCTGGTTGCGAGGTGGACGTCGTGGAACTCGAGCGGCTCGACGTGGCGGACGTGGTTTCCGTCGCGCGATTCGATCCCGCTCTTCCACTCCCACGCGGCGACGTGCGCGAACTTCTCGTCGTCGCGCACGCACTCGCCGTTCTCTTGGTGCTCGGTCCGGAAGTGGCAGCCGGCGCTCTCGTCGCGCTCGAGCGCGTCGCGGCACATCAGCTCGCCCAGCTCCATGAAGTCGGCGACGCGGCCGGCCTTCTCGAGCTCGCGGTTCAGCTCTTCGCCGCCACCGACGATCTTCATGTTCGAATGGAACTCGTCGCGCAGCTTCGGGATCTCGCCGAGCGCCTTCTTCAGGCCCTCTGCGCTGCGCTCCATCCCGCAGTAGTCCCAGATGATCGCGCCGAGCTTGCGGTGGTAGTGGTCCACCGTCTCCTTGCCCTTGGCCCCATCGTTCGCGAGCAACGCGAAGCGCGCGCTCGCCTCGGCCTGCGTGCTCTTCACGATGGCCGCGCCCTCCTCCGTCTTGCTCTTGCCGACCTTCGCCAGGTAGTTGCCGACGACGTAGGGCAACACGAAGTAGCCGTCCGCGAGGCCCTGCATGAGCGCGCTCGCGCCGAGCCGGTTCGCGCCGTGATCGCTGAAGTTCGCTTCGCCCGCGACGAACAAGCCCGGGATCGTGCTCATCAGGTCGTAGTCGACCCACAAGCCGCCCATCGTGTAGTGCGTCGCCGGGTAGATGCGCATCGGCGTCTTGAACGGGTCGTCGCCCGTGATGCGCTCGTACATCTCGAAGAGGTTGCCGTACTTGTCGGCGATCGTGTCGCGGCCGTCGCGCGCGATGGCGTCCGCGAAGTCGAGATAGACGCCGCGGCGCACGCCCATGATCTCGGGCCCGACGCCGAGCCCTTCGTCGCAGCGGAACTTCGCCTGACGCGAGGAGACGTCGCGCGGCGCGAGGTTGCCGAAGCTCGGGTACACGCGCTCGAGGTAGTAGTCGCGATCGCTCTCGGGGATGTCCGCCGGCGCCTTCGTGCAGTCCTCTTTCTTCTTCGGGACCCACACGCGCCCGTCGTTGCGGAGCGACTCGCTCATCAGTGTGAGCTTCGACTGGTACTCGCCCGCCTGTGGGATGCACGTGGGGTGGATCTGCGTGAAGCACGGGTTCGCGAACGCCGCGCCGCGCTTGTGCGCGCGCCAGATCGCCGTCGTGTTGCAGCCCTTGGCGTTGGTCGAGAGATAGAAGACGTTGCCGTAGCCGCCCGTCGCGAGGATCACCGCGTCGCCGAGGTGGCTCTCGATCTTCCCGGTGACGAGATCACGCGTGACGATGCCGCGCGCGCGGCCCTCTTCGACGATCAGATCGATCATCTCGCAGCGCGTGTGCATCTTGACCTTGCCGGAGCCGATGGTGCGCTCGAGCGAGGAGTACGCGCCCAGCAGGAGCTGCTGGCCCGTCTGACCGCGCGCGTAGAACGTGCGCGAGACCTGCGCGCCGCCGAAGCTGCGGTTGGCCAGGTAGCCGCCGTACTCGCGCGCGAAGGGCACGCCCAGCGCGACGCACTGGTCGATGATGTTCGTGCTGACTTCCGCGAGGCGATAGACGTTGCTCTCGCGCGCGCGGAAGTCGCCGCCCTTCACCGTGTCGTAGAAGAGGCGGTAAACGGAGTCGCCGTCGCCCTGGTAGTTCTTGGCGGCGTTGATGCCGCCCTGCGCGGCGATCGAGTGCGCGCGTCGCGGCGAGTCCTGGTAGCAGAACGCCTCGACCTCGTAGCCGAGGTCCGCGAGCGACGAAGCGCCGGCAGCGCCCGCCAGGCCCGTGCCGACCATGATGACCTTGAACTTCCGCTTGTTGGCGGGGTTCACGAGCTTGTTCTCGAACTTGCGCTGGCTCCAGCGCTTCTCGACGGGCCCCGTGGGAACGTTGGACTTCAGTTCCATGAAGCGGACTCCACGACGGAATGTCGTACGGGGGTTCGGGGAGCCCGAAGGGCCCCCGCGTGTGCCGCCTGCGGCGCGCCGAAGCTCAGCATGATCAGGGGACCTCTGCGCCGATGACGCGCGCGAGCACGAGCAGCGGGATCGTGATGTTGCCCACGCCGACGAACGTCGCGAGCGCTGCGGCGCCGCGCTTGATCGTGGGCTCGTACTTCGGATGGTTGAGACCGAGGCTCTGGAAGAGCGCCTGACCACCATGGAAGAGGTGCAAGCAGAGCATCGCGTTGGCCGCCATGTAGATCGCAGTGATCCACCACACGCGGAAGCTGTGCACGACGTTCGTGTACGGATGCCCGTCCTGGAACTCGTAGCCGGGCACCACCGGCGCGCCGCCCGTGAGGTGCGCGAGGTGGAACACGATGTAGCAAGCGAGCAGTGGCCCGGTGAGCAACATCGTCGTGCGACCGAGCGTCTGCAGGAAGCTCATCTTCGCGGCCTCCTGGTACTTGCGGTACTGGACCTTCCGCGCCGCGCGCGCCTTCCGCGCCACGTCGATCGTCAGCACGATGTGCGTCACGAGCGAGAGCAGCAGCACGATGCGCATCCCCCAGAGCAGCTCGGGGATCGCGTGGAGCATGTGCCCGTAGTCGTCCATGGCGGTCTCGCCGAGGAAGACGAGCAAGTTCCCCGACAGATGTGCGACCACGAAGCCGAACAGGATGGCGCCGGTCACTCCGACGATGGCCTTCTTGCCGACGGTCGTGTCGACCAGGGTGAGAGCATTCATCGGTCGTGAGCCTTCTGCATGTTCTTGGCGGCGGGGCATACACCCCCAGGGGTGCGTGATCAAAGGCCAAACGCATCGATCTGCGAGGGTCATCGAGTACAGTGCGAGCGTGGTCGCTCGTTTCGGACTCTTGCTCTCGCTGCTCTTGCTGTGCGTCCCGCCGGCGCGCGCGCAAGAGGCCAACGAGACCGAAGAAGAAGGCACGCACCACGTCTCACCGCCTCCGCCGCCGGAGACCCTGCCGCCCGACGTGACGCTGGAGATCCGCGGCGCGGCGATCGTCCCGCTCTATCGCGACGCCCTCTGCCCCGGCGATCACGAGTGCGTCTTCAACGCGGGCGTGGGCGTGGGCGTCGCGGTCGAGCGGCGCTGGCCCGACGGATGGGGATTTCTCGCCCGCTACGACGTGTGGGTCATCGACGCGAGCTCGCTCTACGAGATCGGCATCATGAACTCCACGCGCATCGGCGCGCGCTACATCCTCGACTCCCAGTCGATCGTGCACCCGTACATCGAGGCGCTGGTCGGCTTCCTCGCGTTCGGCAACAGCACGACCGTCGCCGCGGCCGGCGGAGCGGTCACCGGCGGCGCGGGCACCGAGATCGAGCTGAACGACTCGCTCGTCCTCGACATCGACGCCGAGCTCTGGGCGCTGGCGACGGGCTATTTCTCCACGCGCGACGGCGTGCGCCGCAGCGACGGGTTCGGACCGAACCTCGCGCTGCAGATCAGCATCGGCCTCGAGGTCTTGATCGGCTCGTTCTGATCTCTGCCGGAGTGGTCCGCAAAGCCCACGCGACGCAAATTGCGTCGGCCCGGCTAGCCGGGCACTCCTGCAGAGATCAAGGTTGCTCGCCTTCGATCCGGAGCTTCGAGGCTGCGCTCCGCACTCGCTGGGCATCGATCGTCCCTGCGGGGAACAGCGTGGCGAGCCATGCGACGGCCGGGTCGACGGTGTCGAAGATCTTCTGCTCGAACTTCACGCGGCTCACGAACGCGAGCCCCGACGCGACGCTGCGGATGCTCGCCGCCCAGAATCCTCTTCCTTCGATCACGTTCGCGAGCCCTCGCTGGCGCCCGTCGAACTCCTTCTGCGTCTGCGCGACCTCGACGCGCGCGTCCTCGGTCATCGGCGAGGCGTGCTCGATGTCGATCACGTTGAGCGAGCAGAACGACTCGTGCCGCATCACCCACGGGCGAAGCGCGAGGCGCATCAGCCGCATGTCCTCGGCCGTCGGCGGCGCGAGCCAGCGCGCGATGATGACGTTGCCCGACGAGACGATGCGCAGGTTGTGGTGCTCGTACGAGACGATCGGCGGCGGAAACGACGACGAGCGCATGCTTGCCGAAACGTAGCCTTCTGCCGCGCCGAAGCCACGTTATCCTCCCGCGCCGGAGGATGGCGATGACACTGCGCGTGGTGGGAGCGGGCCTCGGACGAACCGGAACGACGTCGCTGAAGGTCGCGCTCGAGCAGCTGCTGGGCGCGCCCTGCTATCACATGATCGAAGTGTTCTCGCATCCCGAGCACACGCAGCTCTGGCGCGATGCGGCGCTCGGGAAGCTTCCGAACTGGGATGCGATCTTCGATGGCTACGTCGCGACGGTCGACTGGCCGGGCGCCGCGTTCTGGGAAGAGATCGCCGCGGCCAACCCCGATGCGATCATCCTTCTGTCCACGCGCGATCCGGAGGCGTGGTGGGAGAGCGCGAGCCAGACGATCTTCGCGGCGCGCGACGGCGGTCCGCCCGTGCCCGGCTTCCGCGAGATGATGGACGCCATCTTCGACAGCAAGCGCTTCACGCGCGATCGCAACACGAAGGAGGCCGCCATCGCGCGCTTCATCGAGCACAACGAGCACGTGCGAAAGACGGCGCCGAAGGATCGCCTCGTCGAGTGGACCGCGACCGACGGCTGGGCGCCGCTGTGCAAGGCGCTCGACGTGCCGTTCCCGAAGATGCCCTTCCCCAAGGCCAACACGCGCGACGACTGGTTCGCGCGCATGGCGAAGCGAAAGTCGTGAGCTCTCCGCTCTCCGCGCCGCTCACGCTCGCCTCGGGCCTCGTGCTCGGCAACCGCATCGCGAAGGCGTCGACGAGCGAGAGCCTCGCCGAGCGCGGCAATCCGAACGCGCGTCTCGAGACGCTCTATCGCGCGTGGTCCGAGGGCGGCGCGGGCTTGATCCTCACGGGCAACGCGATGGTGACGCGTCGCTATCGCGAGCGCATGGGCAACGTGGTGCTCGACGCCGAGACCGACCGCGCCGCGCTCGCGCGCTACGCCGCGGCTTGCAAGACCGCGGGCAACGCCGCGCTCGTGCAGATCAGCCATCCGGGCCGGCAGTGCATGCGTCACGTCGCGAACGATCCGGTCGCCCCCAGCGCGGGAGCGGCGGTGAACATCCTCGGCGCGTTCGCCGCGCCGCGCGCGCTGCGCGAGGAAGAGATCGAGTCGATCCTGGAATCGTTCGCGACCGGCGCCGCGATGTGCGTGGAAGCGGGCTTCGACGGCGTGCAGGTCCACGCCGCGCACGGCTATCTCGTCAGTCAGTTCCTCTCGCCGCGCGTGAACCACCGCACGGATCGCTGGGGCGGATCGCTGGAGAACCGCGCGCGCTTCCTGCTCGAAGCCGTGAAGCGCGTGCGCGCGAAGATCGGCGCGCGCAAGACCGTCGCGGTGAAGCTCAACTCGTCGGACTTCCAGAAGGGAGGCTTCACGCCCGAAGAGTCGATGGACGTCGTCGCGATGCTCGACGAGGCGAAGATCGATCTGCTCGAGCTCAGCGGCGGCAGCTACGAGAGCGTCGCGCTGCTCGGCCTCGACGAGAAGGGATCGACGGTCGCGCGCGAGGCGTACTTCCTCGAGTACGCGAGGTCCGCCCGCGCCCGCACGAAGGTGCCCGTGATGCTCACGGGCGGCATGCGCACGCGTGCGGTGATGGAGCAGGCGATCGACAGCGGCGCCGTCGACGTCGTCGGGATCGCGCGACCGATCTGCTTCACGCCCGACTTACCGAAGAAGCTGCTCGCGGGTGGTGAGGGCGCGGAGAAGCTCGATCGACCGCGCGCGAGCGTCGACGTGCTGGAAGCGGCCGCCGAGACAGGCTTCTACGTCGCGCAGATCGCGCGCATCGCCGACGGCCGACCGCCAACGCGGGAGATGAGCACGAACGCGGCCGCGCTCTCCTACGTGTCGAGCGACTTCTCGCGCGGCGTGAAGCGCTCGCTCTTCGGCGAGTGAATCGCGCGAGCGTTCGGATCTCCTGGATCTCCTGGGTTCCCGCGTAGCTCACGGCGTCGTCGGCGCGAGACGACGCTCCACGCGTGAACGTCGTCGTACGACGGTGCGCGCAGTCTTGTGCACGGGAACCCCGGAGGTGGGGAGCCCAGGAGATCGAGATCGAGCAACGCGAGTCGCGGTGGTACCTTCGATCGATGGTCGCGCGTGGCCGGACACGGTTCTCGACGCCGTTCGTCGCGCTGCTGGGCATCGCGACCGGCGGCTGCCAGAGCTGCTGCCACGGCTCGACCGACGCGCAGATCATCGTCACGGTGACGGACGCGCAGATCGCGCGCGGCTTCTCGGACCAGGTGTGTGTCGCGATCTGCGTCGATGCGCGAGATCGGCCCGACGGCAGCGACCTCGACGCGGCGGGTCCCGACGCGGCGAGGCCGGACGCCGACGTGTGGGAGGGCATCTACGGCGACGACCTCGTCACGTGCTCGCTGTCGGGGCACGAGCTCACCTGCAGCTGGTTGTATATGTGCCCGCCCGGCTGACGGCGACTAGATCTTCGACGCTGCTGCGCGGTCGAGCACGAGCATCCCGCTGCGCGCGCCGCGCAACGCTCTCGCGACCGGCAGCGGCGACGACGCATCCGTCTGCACCTGCCGTGCGAGCTCGGCCTTCGGCTCGCCCATCGCGACCACGATGACCTGCTCGGCCGCGAAGAGCGCCGGGAACGTCAGCGTGATCCGGCGCGGCGGCGGCTTGGGCGAGTCGAAGATCGGCGCGACGAGTTTCTCCGTCTCTTCGAGCAGCGCGTGGCCCGGGAACAGCGAGCACACGTGCCCGTCCGGTCCCATCCCGAGCAGCGCGAGATCGATCGGCCCGTTCTCGCGCAGCACGTGCTCGTAGCGTCGCGCCGCCTGATCCAGCTTCGGATCCTCGGCCTCCATGCGGTGCACGATCGGCTTTCGGTCTTCGATGACGTCCAGCCAGAGCTTCTTCGCGACGCCGTAGTTCGAGTCCGGGTGCGTCGCCGGCACCGCGCGCTCGTCGCCCCAGAAGAAGTGCGTCTTGCTCCAGTCCACGTCGGCGAGCGCGAAGCGCGGAAAGCAGCTCGTCGCGACCGACCCACCCGGCAGCGCGATCGCGAATCGACCCCGCGCCGCGATCGATTCGCGCGCGAGCGCCTCGAGGCGCGGGACCAGGACATCCGCCGGGACGTCGTTCACGACGAGCTCGAAGGTCATGCCTGCTCTCTTAGTGCCCGGGTTGCCAACCCGCACGCGCGCCTTATCTCGATGGGGTGGTACCGCTTTCCGTCCTCGATCTCTGCCCCATCGTCGAAGGCAAAGACGCGCGTCACGCGCTCGATCGCAGCGTGGCGCTCGCGCAGCGCGCGGAGGCGCTCGGATACGAACGCTTCTGGCTCGCCGAGCACCACAACATGCCGGGCATCGCGAGCGCCGCGACCTCGCTCGTCATCGGCCACGTCGCAGCCGCGACCAAGACGATCCGTGTCGGCGCGGGGGGCGTCATGCTCCCGAACCACGCGCCGCTCGTCATCGCCGAGCAGTTCGGGACGCTCGCCACGCTCTTTCCGGGCCGCATCGATCTCGGCCTCGGCCGCGCGCCCGGCACCGATCCCGGCACGGCGCGCGCGCTGCGCCGCACGCTCACCGGCGACGTCGACGACTTCCCGCGCGACGTGATCGAGCTGATGCAGTACTTCGATCCCGAGCCCGGCCAGCGCGTGCACGCGGTCCCCGGCCGCGGCGAGAAGGTCCCCGTGTGGATCCTCGGCTCGAGCACGTTCGGCGCACAGCTCGCGGCCGCGCTCGGTCTGCCGTTCGCGTTCGCATCGCACTTCGCGCCCGCGCAGCTGGACGAGGCGCTCGAGATCTACCGACACCGATTCCATCCCTCGAAGCATCTCGACAAGCCCCACGTGATGGCCGCGCTCGGCGTGATCGCCGCCGAGACCGACGCCGAAGCGCGCGTATTGGCGACGAGCCTCGAGCAAGCGTTCGTCGCGCTGCGGTCCGGTGCGCCTCGCGCGCTGCCCAAGCCCGACGCGAAGTTCGTCGCGACGGGCGCCGATCGCGCGATGCTGGACGCGGCGTTCGCCGTCGCCGTCGTCGGCGATGAGAAAACCGTCGCCGCGGGGTTGCGCGCGTTCCAGAAACGGACGAACGCGGACGAGCTGATGATCACCGCGCAGATCTGGGACGACGAAGCGCGCCTGCGCTCTCTCGAGATCGCCGCCGCCGCGTCGCGCGAAGCTTGAGCTCGATCTCCTGGGTTTCCTGGTCTCCCGCGAAAGAACGGGCGCACCGTCGTACGACGAGCGTCGCGCCTAGAGCGTCGTCTCGCACCGACGACGCCGTGTATTACGCGGGAACCCACGAGATCAGGAGATCCAGGAGATCCGAACAGCGTTCGCGCGACAGCTTCGCGCCTCGACTCGCGCGCTAGGAGTCCGGACCGACGTCGAAGAACGCGTCGAACGCGGTGCTGGGGCAGCCCGAGTCGAAGCTCGGACCGGCCTCCCAGTTCGGCATCGCGGCCTCGGGGTAGCCGCCATCCGCGACCGGCAGGCCTTGGTACTGCGCGTTCACGATCGCGCGCGTCGTCTCGATCTGCATGCGCAGCCCCGCGTCCATCACGGCCGGCAGGAGGTTGTCGTCGATGATCGCGAGCGCCTCACCACTCACCAGGCTCTGGAAGCCGAGATAGCGCTCGTCGCGCGTGGCGCAGCTCTCCGCGGTCACGGCGTCGAGCTCCTGCATGCGGAGCGACGCCTGGCGCTGGCTGATCGAGGTGTCTGCGGCGACGACTCCGGCCGCGCTCGCGGCGGAGAGCAGGCTCGCATCGGCCGTCGTGTGCTGCGCAGCGAGGTCGAGCGCCCACACCCTCACGTCTTCGCGCACGGTGTTCGCGGCCATGAACTGCGCCACGAGCAGATCGCCCTGGTGAATCGTGTGCAGGACGCCGACGATCTCGCCATCCGAGAGCGGTCCGGTGTCGGGTGAGTCGCGTGGCGAGTCCAGCGCGGCCCCGTCGCCGCCGTAACGAATCGTGGCATCGAAGCCCGCATCGTCCGCTGCTGGCGTCGAGCACGCCGCGAGCAGCGCACCGCCGGAGAAGAGCAAGAGGCACGAGCGCGCCGAGACCAGCCGTGGGCTTCGAGGCATCCCGGAGTATGGGCGCGACGCGCTGATGCGGCGAGCCGCGCGACTACTTCACCAGCCGCAGCGAGATCGGATACCGGTAGGCCTCGCCCTTGTTCGCCGCGACGGCCGCGATGACCATCAAGACGAGCCAGCCGAGCAGCACCAGCGGCAGCAGCACGAAGCCGACCAGCACGAACGTGAGCGCGCCGCACACGAGGAGCGCGATCGTCTTCGTGATCGCGAAGTTCAGCGCCTCGCGCGCCTGATCGCCCACGAACGGCATCGTGTCCTTCTTGGCCAGGTACACCGCGAGCGGGCCGAGCACGTTCCCGAACGGAAACACGAGCCCCGCGAGCATGCTCAGATGCGCGAGCGCGCCCCAGGACTTCTCTTCGTCGCTCATGCCGCCCTCCTTTTTCACCGTGACCGTCACGAGACCGTCCGCGGGGACGTCTCGCCCAGACCCACCGAGCGCGCCGGAATCCGGACCGCGTGCCACCACCCAGCACCCGGCGTGCCGCCCTCGAAACGGGGCGCTCTGACTCTTCCGATCCCCGCCATAGAACGCGTACGCTCCCGTTCTCTTCCAAGAAAGCGGGTGGGCGAATGCAGCTCGGAATGGTCGGTCTCGGTCGAATGGGCGCCAACATGGTGCGCCGCCTCATGCGCGCGGGGCACGAGTGCTTCGTGCAGGACGTCAGCAAGGACGCCGTCGACGCGCTGGTGAAGGACGGCGCGAAGGGCACGACGGATCTCGCCGAGCTCCCGAAGCTCATGAAGGGCCCGCGCACCATCTGCTTGATGCTGCCCGCGGCGATCACCGACTCGATCATCGAGAAGCTCGTCCCGCACTTGTCGAAGGACGACACGATCATCGACGGCGGCAACTCGCACTATCACGACGACATCGCGCGCGCGAAACGCCTGAAGGAGAAAGGTCTCCATTACGTCGACATGGGCACGAGCGGCGGCGTCTGGGGTCTCGAGCGCGGCTACTGCCTCATGATCGGCGGCGAGACGGAGGTCGTTCAGCGCCTCGATCCGATCTTCAAGTCGCTCGCGCCCGGACGCGGCGACAAGATCCCGCGCACGCCCGGCCGTGAGGCCGCGGGAGGCACCAGCGAAGAAGGCTACCTGCACTGCGGCCCCGCCGGCGGCGGCCACTTCGTGAAGATGATCCACAACGGCATCGAGTACGGAATGATGGCCGCGTACGGCGAAGGCCTGAACATCCTCGCGAACGCCAACATCGGGAAGCGCTCGCACGAGAAAGACGCCGAGACGACGCCGCTCCGCAACCCGGAGCACTACCAGTACGACTTCGATCTCGCGGCCATCACCGAGGTCTGGCGCCGCGGCAGCGTCGTCAGCTCGTGGCTCCTCGATCTCACCGCGCAGGCGCTCGTGAGCGATCCGAAGCTCGAGAAGTTCGGCGGCAAGGTGAGCGATTCGGGCGAAGGCCGCTGGACCGTGGCCGCGGCCAACGACGTCGGCGTGCCCGCGCACGTGCTCACCGCCTCGCTCTTCGAGCGCTTCGCGTCGCGCGATCTCGATCTGTTCCAGAACAAGGTCCTCTCGGCGATGCGCTTCGGCTTCGGCGGTCACGTCGAGAAGAAGGAGAAGTAACCATGCGGACGAAATCGGACGCGCTCGTCTTCTTCGGCGCGACGGGCGACCTCGCTTACAAGAAGATCTTCCCCGCGCTCCAGTCGCTCGCGCGCCGCGGCAAGCTCGACTTCCCGGTCATCGGCCTCTCGCGCAGCGGCTCGCGCGAGGCGCTGCTCGCGCGCGCCAAGGCGAGCGTCACCGAGTACGGCGGCTACGACGAGAAGGCGTTCGCCAAGTTCGCCTCGCACTTCCAGCTGGTGTGCGGCGACTACGACAAGCTCGAGACGTTCACGAAGCTGCGCGCGGCGCTCGGGAACGCCGAGCACCCGGCGCACTATCTCGCGATCCCGCCGAGCTCGTTCGAGAGCATCGCGAAGCTGCTCGAGCAATCGGGCTGCGCGCGCGGCGCGCGCGTCATCGTCGAGAAGCCCTTCGGCCGCGACCTCGCCTCCGCACGCGAGCTCAACGCGGTGCTGCACAAGTGCTTCCCCGAGCACCAGATCTACCGAATCGATCACTACCTCGGCAAAGAGGCCGTCCAGAACATCCTCTACTTCCGATTCGCCAACTCGCTGCTCGAGCCGATCTGGAACCGCATGTACGTCGAGAACGTGCAGATCCTGATGGCCGAGAAGTTCGGCGTGACGGGCCGCGGCAAGTTCTACGAGGAGACCGGCGTCATCCGCGACGTGATCCAGAACCACCTGCTGCAGGTGATCACGTACCTGGCGATGGAAGCGCCGAGCTCGACGAACCCGGAGGCCATCCGCAACGAGCAAGCGACCGTGATGCGCAACGTGCGCCCGCTGAGCGCGGCCGACGTGGTACGCGGTCAGTTCGAGGGCTACCGCCAAGAAGAAGGCGTGGACCCGAACAGCGACGTGCCGACGTACACCGCGCTGCGCTGCTACATCGACAGCTGGCGCTGGGAGGGCGTGCCCTTCTACGTGCGCGCCGGCAAGGCGATGTCGACGACGATGACGGAAGTGATCGTCGAGCTGAAGAACCCGCCGCAGGTCGTGTTCAAGGAGCCCGCGCCCGCGATGGGCAACTACGTCCGGTTCCGCCTGAGCCCGCAGGTCGTGATCGCGATCGGCGCGCGCGCCAAGCAGCACGGCGAAGGCATGACCGGCCGGCACGTGGAGCTGAGCGTCGTCGACGAGCGCAAAGAGGGCGACCCCGGCGAGAAGATCGGCGACTACGAGCGGTTGTTGGGCGATGCGATGGCCGGCGACTCGACGCTGTTCGCGAGGCAAGACGTCGTCGAAGCCGCCTGGGCGGTGGTCGACCCCGTGCTCGAGCACGCAGGCGATCTCCACTTCTACAAGCAGGGCACGATGGGCCCGAAGGAAGCCGACAGGCTCACGGCCGACGTCGGCGGCTGGAACGACCCGAAGTAAGTCGGGATACGCGAAGGCCCCACAGCCAGACGAGGCCCGCGACCCGATCCCAAGGGGAACCGCGGGCCTCTTCGTTTCGGCCCTGCGAGGCGGGCCGGAACGGATCACGAGCATCGACTTCTCGGATCCGAGGTACACCCTCGCCATGCGACGCAGACTCACGGGATCGCTCGTGGCGTGGAGCGTGTTGCTGACGATGTCGTGCGGTGGCGCGCAGCGAGGGGATCTCGGACCGGTGCCCGCCGCCACCGACGTGGCGCCGCAGCCCTGCACGCTCGCACCCGCGTCGTGCCGAGCCCTCGCCCAGCTCACCGCGCCGACCACGCTCACGGCGTACGTGAGCGCGCACAGCCCGCTCGCCAGGACGCTCGCCGCGTCCATCCAGCGCTACGCCCAGGCCTCGGGCGGACGCGTCCGCGCGGTGGTCGTCTCGACCGACACCCAGGAGGGGGCAGCCGCGGCCGCGGCCGCGGGCATCGAGGTGGTGACGTTCCAGACGATCACGGACGACACGGTCCAGTCGGACTCCGGGCAGCGCGGCCTCGTGATCGAAGTCGGCGCGGCGCGGCGCGTCTTGTCCGTGGTCGCGAGTCACGACGAGGCCGAGATCACCTCCGCCTTGCTCGTGCTCGCGGGTCCGCACCCGGTGGTGGGTATCCTGAGCGGGCACGGCGGGCCGACCATCGCCCGAGGCCTGATGACGCTGCAGCGGATGCTCCCGCGTCACGAGCTACGCGAGGTCGAGGCGAGCACGATCGGTCCGGATGTCCGCGCGCTCCTCGTGATCGATCCGCGCACGTCGCTGCGAGACGACGAGATCCGGGCGATCGAGGCGCTGCTCCACCGGGGTGGAAGCCTCGGCGTCTTCGCCGGCGGTGCGGCGATCGACCTCCACCCGCGGCTCGCCGCGCAGCCGAGCCAAGCCCACCTCGACCCGCTGCTCGCCCCATGGGGCATCACCATCGGCGGTCAGGTCGTCGCCGACAGTCGTTGCGGGCGTATCCCGATGCAGAATCCGGGGGGCACCAGCACCTCGGTGCCGTATCCGCCCGCACCGATCTTCACGCCGACGTCGGAGCAGCGCTTCCATCCGATCCTCGCGAACGTCGAGAGCACGCCGGTGTTCTTCGCCTCGCCCATCACCGTCCCGCAGGACTTCGAGGACCGTGGCGGCGCGATCCTGCTGCAGACGCACGAGAGCGCTCTGCTCGACGCGTCCACCGAGGGGGTGCGCATCCGTGAGCCCTCGGCGTGGTCGCCACCGGACGGCTGGTCCCATTCCTACGTCGTCGCCGTCGCGACCGATGCGCCGGTCCCGAACGGGTCTGCGCCGAGCAGGCTCTTCGTGATCGGTGCCTCGAGTCTGGTGCTCGACGACTTCCTGCCGCAGCAGGGTCAGTTGGCCGATCGCGACATCGCGGGCGCCATGGCGATGACCCTGAACGCGATCGACTGGCTCACGCACGAAGACGACGTCCTCGCCCTCCGCGTCATGCCCGACGACGGCGCCGCGGAGTGAGCGCGGTCCGCAGGCCCATGACCACGCGAACCGAGGAGATCGATCGCATCCTGTACGAAGAGTGGGATCCGATCGGGATACGCGATGTCGCGCCGCGCGACGAGTACCGGTCGTACGTCGGCAGCGTCGACCGCCTACTCGAGCGCGAGGCGAACATCGACGAGATCACTGCGACGCTCCGCCACCATCGCACGATGAACATGGGCTTGCGTGCCGACGACGCGCGCGACCGGGCCGTCGCCGAGCGGCTGCACGCGCTACGCTCGACCGCATGACGCGCTGGCTCGCCCTCGCCTTCTCGCTCGCCACGATCGGCTGCTCGCAGTCGGGACCTTGTTCGGGGCCGCACTGCCACTGCTCCGGCGGCAACACGTGCAACTACTCGTGCGGCGGCGTCTCCGGCTGCGTCGCCGACTGCGAGAGCCTCGTGGACTGTCACGGCGACTGTGCCGACCACTGCAACACGACCTGCCACGACGCGACGACGTGTGATCTGACCTGCGGCGACGACTGCACCGCCGACTGCCACAGCGCGAGCACGTGCACCATCGCGTGCGGCGCGCGATGCGACGCGACGTGCACGAGCGTCTCGGGCTGCGCGGTCCACCTCACGAGCGGCGTCGTCCACTGCAACAGCGTCGGCTCGTGCAGCGTGGTGTGCGCGGATGGCAGCGCAGCAACGTCGTGCGGAGGGGGCGTGATGGCCTGCGGCGGTTGCCCGAGCGCGCCCTGATGTCCTCGTCGCGGGACCTCCACGCACTGCGATGGGCCGCGCGCGAGAGCCGTTTCCGATCAACCGAGCCGGTCGTTGGCGATCACGTTCTCGATCGCGTGCTCGGCGATCGCCGCGATGGTCCACGAGGGATTCGCGGTCGGCGTCACGCCGGGCACGAGCGAGCCGTCGATCACGTAAAGGCCTTCGTGGCCGCTCACGCGCCCGAAGGTGTCGCATGGGCCGCCCATCACGCAGCCACCGAGCGGGTGGAAGGTGTCGTGTCGACCGTCGCTTCCCGGAACGTTCTGCACCATGCCGCCGTTCGCGTCGTTCAGGATCTGCGCGGTGCGCGCCGCGGCGGCTTCCGCGCTTCGGTTGTTCTCGAGCGCCCACTCGAGCGCCACCGTGCTCGACGGCGCGTCCCATCGCAGCTGGCCCGTGCCGTCGATCACGCTCGAGCTCGGATTGATGAGGCAGTGGCACTCGTAGCCGAACGCGGCGGAGGCCTGCTCGACCGTGATCGGCGCGACGTCGTTGTCGAGATGACGAATGACGACGCACGGCGGCCCGCCCTGGAACGCGCCGACGCTCTCGCTGAGCCCACCGCGCATGCGGATGAACTGCCCGTTGTTGCCCCAGCTCTGCCCGATCGTCGTCGGTAGATCGGGCATCGCGCCTGTCTCGCGTGCCGTCACGAGCAGCCGAGGCGTGTGCACCGCGCCCGCCGCCATCAGCAGCGTCGGCGCGTGGAACGTGATCATCTCGAGCGTGTTCCCCATCTCGTCGATGCGCCGAACGTCGCAGCGGTAGCCGCCGCCGGGCGCGTGCCCGATCGCGAGCACCTCGTGCAACGGGAGCACGTCCACTCGCCCCGTCGCTTCGGCGTCCGCGAGGTAGCGCTGGTCGACCGAGCCCTTCGCGCCGCTGTTGAGGCCGTAGATGTAGTCGCCGACGCTGCCCTCCGCCGGGATGTCACCGCGGATCTCCGCCTCGATGAGCGTCCAGTCGATCGCGCTGTGGATCTTCTCGATCGTGAGCCCAGCCGCCATCGCTTGATCGACGAAGATGCGCGCGGCGCCGTAGTTGGCGCTCCCGAAGACGTCGTCGGGCACCTGCTGGATGCGCATCTGCGAAGCGACGCGCGGGTAGTAGACGCTGTCCATCGCGGCGTAGTCGAGCTGAGGGAACGTGCGCTCGAAGAGATCCTGAGGAGGCCGCACCATCATGCCCGCGTACGCGAGCGAGCCGCCGCCGACGCCGGCGCCGACGATCGCGTCGATGTTGTCGCCGTTCACCTCTTCGACGATCCCGGTGAAGCGCGAGACGCGCGTTTCGAGGCCGATGTGCGTCGTGTTGCTCAGCCACGACGCGCGCCCATCGGGATGTCGCATCGAGCAGAACGTGTCGCCGGCAGGCGTGATCGTCCAACGACGGCCGCGCTCGAGCAGCGTCGCATGCTTGCCCGCTTGCGCGAGCCGCAGCGCGGAGACCGAGCCGCCGAATCCCGTGCCGACGATCAGCGTGTGATCGAGCTCGACGACGCGGCCGCCCGCGCTCGTGTCGCAGCCGAGAGCCGCGAGCGCCGCGACGCTCGCTGCACTGCCACCCAGGAATGTCCGCCGAGAGAATCGTCCACGTCCCATCGCGCCTCCGCGCTCGCCCCTACGCACGGCAAGCATCGCGGCCGTGAGGATGCTCAGTGATCGGCGCGGAACGCGGGGAGCTCCCGATGATCGAGCGCCGCGTGGATGAGCGTGATCGCGTACGCCTCGTCGTCGGCCGTGGGCGTCGCGAACGCGAGATCGTGTCTCCACGACGCGGGCGCTTCGGGATGAACGCCGGAGAGCACGACCCATCCGCGACCGGAAGCGCCTTGTACGATCGCGGCGGTCCCATCCGGATAGCGGCCGATCGGGGCGCCCCACGCAGAGAGCTCCGGGCCGTCCTCCCAATACTGGTCGAGCGGCGGCGCTCCCGGTCGCGAGATCGGTACGGCATCGCGCCGCACACCGCGAGACTCGGCTGCGAAGAAGTGGAACTGCGCACCCGACGCGAGATCGAGACCTCGGTACGGAGACGGGAAATGGCCCGCGAGGAACGCGCCCGCACAGATGCCGAGATAGCCGAGCCCCGCTTCGACCGCGCCGCGGATGCGAGCCGCGCCGTCGTCGCTGAGGCTCCGGCCCATTGCCGTGAAGTCGCCGCCTCCGACGATCAAGAGACGGCGCGCGCGCAGGCGAGGCTCGGGCATCGCGTCGAGCGCGGCCGAGCCGACGGTGTCGTACCGAAGGTGCTCGCGATCGAGCAGCGCTTCGATCGCGCGCACGTCACCATCGGAGGCGCCGTCTCCGTCGTAGAGCAGGATCGGAGCATCGCTCGCGGGCGCGCCGCTGCACGCGGCGAGCACGAGCACGCAAGAGACGCCGAAGAGCACGCGCGTCACGTCGGCTTCTGCGCCTTCGCGCGTCGCTCGAGCTCCTTGTGCAAGAGAGGCTGCACCTCGATCCCGTAGATGGTCATACCGGTCACGTGCGCGTCCCCAATGCGCACGTCCGCCAGGTTCACGTTGTCGAAGCGCGCGCCCGCCAGACTCACGTTCGAGAACGTCGTCCGATCGAAGTTGCAGTCGTGGAACGTCGTGAGCGCGAAGCTCGCGACGCGGCGCGCGGCGCTCTCGTCACCGGCGGCGAGCGCCCGCTTGAGGTCCTTGGCGCGCTTGCGATGAAAGCCGAGATCGGGACCGACGGGCAGGCGTGAGCTCACGACGGACCTCCTTCACGGGGCCGGTGTCCGCGAACCGGCGCGAGAGAGGATGTGCGAGAACGTCTCTGTCGAGCACAGGTGGGCAGCGCCCTTTCCGCGGCCGGTGGTGCCCTGCGCACCGAGCGAATTCGTATCATGGAACGGGCGTCGACGTACGCCCGACATGCTCGATTCTCTGCCGATGTCTCGGAGATGGATCGCTGCAGGCCGTCGCGTTTCCGCCGCTGCGCGGTTCACCGACGGCTTGCCGCGTCGAGCGCTGTGGCCGACCTTCGATGTGTGCACGTGGAGGAGCTCGACGAGGGAGAGTTCTTCGTTCTGATCGCGAACAGCGGCGCGCGCGCGCTTCTCATCGGTCGCCGCGCGCTCATCGCCATCGGCATCCCGGTGCTCACTTCCGACTACGAGCTCTGGATTCAACGAGGACGCCGAGAAGCTGAACGCTGCGCTGGCGACGCTCGAGATGGTGCCGAGCCGCACTCCGGACGATGCTCGTTCGGTCGGGCGCGACGTCATCGAGAACGGCGAGCGTGTCGACGTTCTCGTCGCGCGGCAGGTGTCGACGCAAGACGGAGTGCCCGTGAAGCTCGAAGACGTATACGCGCGCTCGGTGCAGACGCGTGTCGCCGGTCGCGTCACGGTGCGGGTTCCCACGATCGACGATCTCGTCCTCACCAAGCGCTTCGGAGCGCGTCCGCGAGACCTGGCCGACATCGATCTGCTGCGCTCGTTCGCGGCGCGCGCGGGCAGAGGTAGTGGAACGTGAGCGACTGCGATCGCATCGAGCCCGAGACGGTGCGCGCGATCCGCGAGCTCGCGGACGCGCCGCGCCCGCTCGTAGAGCTGAAGGCTCGGTGGGAGCGCGAGATCGGTCCCGTCGAGCTGCAGGAGAACATCGAGCTCATCGACTGGTTCTGCCGGCGCCATCCAACACCCGAAGCGCGACTGCGCTATGCCCGACGGGCTTACGCGCGCTGGCGCGCGGCCACACCCCCGTAGCTCCACACACGCGGCGCGCTACGCCGCCGCGCAGCAGCGAGAGGCGACCGCGCACACGTTCGCACCTGCTACTTCCTGGATTCCCGCGAAACTCGCCGCCCATCGTCTTTCGAGCGCACGCGGGAACCCAGGAGTGCGCGGAAGGCGTTGCAGTCGCTCGCTCCGCACCAACGCTCGCGCGAGCGCGGTCAGTGCGGCGTGACCGTTCGGTCGAAGACCACCGGGCCACTGGTCGATGCGACGATCGCGTCCGGATCGGACGTCGTGAAGAAGCACGTGTGGGTCTCGCCGCGGTAGCTCAAGGGCACGCCGAGCAGCACGGGATCGCCGGCGCGGCCGGTGACGGTCGAGAGGACGGGATGGACGATCTCCGCGCGCGCGGTCGCATCGAAGAGACCCGCCGCGCTCAGCACTTGATAGGTGCCGTCGTTGGTGACGCTCGGTGCTTCGAGCACGACGATGACACCACCGCGCGCGAGGAACTGGCCGAGCGCCGTCGACCACATCGCGCCGAGGCCCATCAATCGATCATTCGTGGCGCCTGCCTGCGCGAAGACCAAGAACGTGTCGGCGGTGTCGAGCAACACCGGCACGCTCGAGTCGCTCGTCGCCATCGTCACCACGTAACCGCGTCCGGCCGCGCCTTCGGCGATCGCGGCGGTGGTCCCCGTGATCGACAGCGCCGTCGCCGCGCCCTGCCACTCGAGAATGCGGACCGACGCGCGCCCGGGCAGCAGCACCGCGTTGGCGATGATCTGGCTCATCGTGATGCGGCCCTGCTCGAAGTCGTGCCCGATGACGACGACGTGGCCCGCGAGCGCCGACTGGCACGATCCGGCGATGCAGATGCCTGCGCCGCAGCTCATCGTGCACGAGCCGCAGTGATCGGGATCGCTCGTCAGATCCGCGCAGAACGCTCCGCAGTCCGTCAGCGGCGCGCACGTCGGTGTGCAGCGGCCCGCGGAACAGACCTCGGTCGCGCTGCACATCGTCGTGCAGCTCCCGCAGTGAGAGGGGTCGTTCGGGTCGACGCAGCTCGCGCCGCAGAGCAGCTCGCCGAGACCGCACTGCGGGCCGGCGTCGAGATCGTTCGCGTCGAGCGGGCCCGAGTCGATCGGGCCGCCGGCGTCGGCATCCGGGCGCGCGGCATCGACGCTCGTATCGATCGATGCATCGCCCGCGTCCGTACGACGCGCCGCATCGGTAGCCGCGTCCGTCGAGGCATCGGGCCCCGCGTCGAAGGGGGCGCGACACATGCCGCTCGAGCAGACCGCCATCCCTGCGCAGGCATTGCCGCACGTGCCGCAGTTCTCTCGATCGTTCTGCAGATCGACGCAGACGTGACCGCACCGCTCGAGCGGGCTCCGGCACTCGGCGCCGACGAGCGCGCCGCAGCCCGCGACGCAGCCGAGCATCGCGAGCATCCAAGCGAAGCCGCAGCGCATGGCCGTGCTCATGGCTCTCCTCCCGTCGACGTCGATCCGCTCCGCGCGGGCTCCACGATGATCTCGACGCGCCGATTGGCGCGATAGGCCTCTTCGCTCTCGCCTTCCGCGCGCGGGCGGCTGGAGCCGTATCCCTCGGACACGAGCATGTCGGGTGCGACGCCGAGCTCGATCAACACGTGTCGCACCTGCGCGGCGCGTCGTTGGCTGAGCTCCACGTTCCACGCTTCCTCGCCCTGCTCGTCCGCGTGTCCCTCGATGCGCAGATGCTGCCACTCGGGGTGCTGATGGATCAGCGTCACGACCGCCTGCAAGACGGGTCGTGCAGCATGGCGGACGCGCGCGCGATTCAGATCGAAGAGCACGGTCTCTTCGAGCACCACGCGGTCGCCGATCATCTCGATCAAGCCCGTGTCGGGACAGCCGTCCTGATCGTCGACGCCGTTGACGGTCTCGGGCTCGCGGGGACAGGCATCGTCGCCGTCGGCGATCCCGTCGCCGTCGTCGTCGGGATCGGGACAGCCGTCGTCGTCCTGCCAGCCGTCGATGTCCTCGGCGATGCGCGGACACGTATCGTCGACGTCGCGGACGTGATCGCCGTCGTCGTCCGGATCGGGACAGCCGTCGCTGTCCTGCCAACCATCGATGTCCTCGGCGACGTGTGGACACGAGTCGTCGGCATCGTCGATACCGTCGCCGTCGCTGTCCATCTGCTCGAGCTCACGTTGCTGCTGCTCGGCGCGACGTGCGGCCACCTCTTCCGGTCGCGGCGCCGCATCGAACAACACCATCTCGGCACCGAGCGTGAGCACGAGCGCGGAGTTTCCGTCGAGGCCCGTCTCTTCGGTCTGGAGCAGGTGCGTGAGGCGGATGACGGGCCCGAGATCGATCTGGCCCGCACCGCCGTACGTCCCGATGTCGAAGAGCCATCCGAGCGCGAGCTCGAAGACGGGACGCACCAAGAGGCCCGTGAGCGCGGCGCCGAGATCGACCTGCACCCAGAATCCCGTGGCCTCGGGCTCCGCACCGACTTGCGAGAAACCTTCGGGCCTCAGGCGTGCGCCGGCGGTGAGCGTGTAGAGACTGCCCGGGCCCGGATCGGCGAGCCGATTGTCCGAGGGCGCCGGACCGTCGCCGAACCAAGCCGCGCGAAGGCGAAACGAGGGAAGCAGGAACGGATACGGCGCGAAGAGCGCGGCGGCCGAGAGGCCTCCTCCCGGAAGATAGTGATCGATCGTCGGCGACGTGATCGGGCTCTCGAAGGAGCCGTCGATCGCGAGCATCACGGTGGACCGTTGCGCGACGGCCGCCGTGGGCATCGTCGCGATCATCATCGCGCAGCACAAACCGAGGATGCGCACGAGCACGCTCATTCCATTTCGCATGCGTCCATCCCCATGAGACCACGGGAGAGAGCGCGCGTCGTAGTTTTGGCGTTCGTTTCCGTGACGCTGTCGCGAACTGACACGCTGCCAGTGGCGTCGCGATCACCCCTGGTGGGTGATCGGTTCGTGCCTCGTGCTGACCGTGAGCGGGATCGACAGCTTCACGACCGACCCCTCGGTGATGGTGAGAGCGGCACTGGGCATGGCCACGTCCACGTCGGGCTCGGTCGTGCCGAGCACCGTGTGCCCGACGCACACCGATCTCGACACCGGCGAGGCGGACGTCGCGGCCGCATGTCGATGGTCGGCGACCGCATCGACGTGCAGCGGCATCGCAGCGGGGCAGCACTTCGACGTCGCGACGGATCTCGGCACGGTGGTGGGTGCGATCGCGGGCGGGCGCATCGACTTCACACTACCGACGCTTCCCATCGCGCTCAGCGACACCGCCACCATGACACTGCACGGCGTGCGCTTCGGCGGTCGGATCACTGCGACGAGCTCGAGACGGGAGCGTCAGGAGCCGTCGATCGCGCAGCAGTAGACCCACTGCTCGGTGCCGAGCAGCTCGCACGAGATCGGGTGCGTCAGATCGCGATCGCCGCACGCGCAGTGCTCGCAGGCGAACGTCTGGCGCTGACGCTGCGAGCACCCGGAGGCGAGGAGAAAGAAGAGCGCGAGAGCGGAGCGGACGATCACGAGGAGAGAAGCCTGGATCGTTCGCGCGGCACGAGCGAGCATCTGCAGATGGCCGACGATCGCTACCACACGCGCCTCGACAACAAGTACGGTTACTCGACGGTGATCGACATCCCGCACGAAGTGGCGACGCACCAGCCGTGGTTCAACCAGACGCTCACGCAGGTGAACGATGCCGTCGTCCGGCTCGGCATCCTGCAGGGCGAGTACCACTGGCACAAACACGACGACGAAGACGAGTGCTTCGTCGTGCTCGAAGGCGAGCTGCTGATCGACGTGGAAGGCAAAGGCACGATCACCCTCGGCAAACATCTCGGCTACACGGTCCCGAAGGGGGTCGTGCACCGCACGCGCGCGATCGAGAAGACGATCGTGTTGATGGTCGAGAAGGCCAGCGTCACGCCGACCGGCGACTGATCGCGACGAACGAGGGCCGATCCGGAGCTCGCAGCTGCGTGCGCGGACGCTGCGTTCCCTGAACGCTCAGCGGCAGGACGTGGGTCGCACGTTCGCTTCGTACTCGCCGTCGACGTTGCCGGGCGGATCGTAGTTGCAGACCCACACGTCGAGATCGTTGCAGCGCGCCATCGCGCACCCGAGCGAGGTCGAGCCGGCCCAGACGAGCTGCGTGAAGTGACCCGTGCTCATCGAGAATCCGCCGTTCGGATAGCGATAGTCGGTGCTCTCCGCGTACCACATCGCGACGACGTCCTCGGGCGAGAGGGTGCCCGTCGTGCCGGCGGCGAGGTTCTCTCCGTACTCGCTCTGGCTGTGCTCGAGACCGCATCCGCCCTGCGCGAGATGATCGGCCCAGCCCTGCGCGACGCTCGCGAGCGAGTCCGACCACGCGAGCGGGGGCGCGCAGTGCTCGGCGCGACGCACGTTGTGGGCATCGAGGATGACGTTGCCGCTCGCCGTCGGCGTGGGCGGCGGATCGTCGCCGCCGGAGGCGACCTCCCGCTGCGGTCTCGAAGCGCGCGAGCCGCACGATGCGAGGACGACGAGCGCGAAGAGGAGGACGCGACGCATCGCCCGAGCGTGCCGCGTTCTTCCGAGCGGGTCACGGTCGGAGAGAAACAATTGCCTACGACTTCTTCTTCGTCGGCGCGTTCGCCGTGCGCGAGTCCTCGCTCGATCGCTCGCGGAACCAAGCCGCGATCCCTTGCATCTGCGGCTCGAAGTCGCCCGGCACCGACACGTTGAGCGCGCCGGCGCGCTCGCTCGTCCTGTTCTCGAAGTCGTGCGGCGTCCCGCCGGGGGCGATCACGAGCGAGCCCTTCTTCGCGTCGATCCACTCGCCGCCGACGAAGAAGCTCATCGTGCCCTCGAGCACGTAGAAGACGTCGTCTTCCTCGTGCTGATGCGCGCCAGGCCCGCGCGTGTACGGATCGAGCCACCACTCCGAGATCGAGTAGCGCTTCCTCGTCTCGTCCCCGTCGGCCTTGAAGACGGCGTCGAGCGGTCCCATCGGATACGCGCGCCCCTCACCCGGAGGCACCACGACGGGGGCTCTCTTCTTCGGCATGACCGAGAGCTAAAGGTTCTCGGCCTTCCTGTCGAGGAAGGGGACATGCAGGTTTCCTCGGCATCGGCGAGCGCGATCGCTGGCCTCGCACGCGCAGGGCGATCGCTCGATGCTGCGGCTGCGGCCGTGGGGAGCGCGTTCGCACCCGCGGAGGTGCCCGACGTTTCCACGCCGACGCGCAGCGGCAGTGCCGGGAGCGATCCGCTCGATGGCGTGACCGGAGGCGATCCGATCGCACCGTTCGTGCAGATGATCGCAGCTCAGCGCGCGTTCAGCGCGAGCCTCGTGGTGCTGCGGACCGACGCGGAGATGCAGCGATCGTTCATCGAGAGCGTCCGGTAGTTTGGTCTCACCGCAGCAGAGAGCGGGGGCTGTCGCCGTTCTGGTTCGTGATGCCGGAAGGATGTGCGTGTCGCAGGTCGACGACGTCTGGATCGCGACGCACGGCTCTCCGGACACGAACGCATCATCTCGACTACTCGAGCGACCAGCGTGAGCAGGCGAGCGGGCCGAGACGCAGAGCGCTCGCCGTGGCCGCCGCGAGCGGATAGCCGCCGTCGCTCGCGCCGAGCGTGATCGACACGTGGCCGCCCGTGATCGGATCCTGCACGACGGGGACCATCAAGACGTGGTCGTCGACGAGGAAGGCCAATCGCGCGCCGACCGCGCTGGTGGTCAGACGCGCGAACGCGAGCTGCGCCGCGCTCGTGAGCGTGATCGCGAGCGTCGCGTCGTCGCCGTCGTGCGATGCGCTCGCATCGTCGACGTCTTCACTGCCGAGCTCGATCGTGCCGAGCGTCCACGCGCGACACGCGTGGCGCTCGTCGCAACCGACGCGAATCGTCGTTCCCGCCGGCGCGCCGAGTGCAGCGAGCACGCCCTCCGTCGGCGCCGAGATCTCGGAGCGCGGCGACGTCGTGCTCGTCACGCCGGGCGGGAGCGTGCCCGTCGCCAGCGCGCGCATCGCCGCCTCGTCGACGCGACGAATCTCGAGCCGGTGCGAGTCGAAGAGCGCGCGAACGATCGCCTCCGCTGCGAGATCCTCCGCGAGTGTTACACGCAGATGCGAGGCGTCAGCTGCCTCGACCGATGCCGGCAAGTGCAGGTCGGCGATGCGTGCGTCGATCTGGTGAGCGTCTGCGACGGCCACGGGCTCCGGGCAGGCGTAGGACGACGTGATGCGCGTGGACGACCCGCCCGTTCGAGCGAGCCACGCCGCCGCGACGAGCGCCGCGATCAGCACGCCCCCCACGGCGGCCCCGACGCGCGGCGCTCTTCCGATCATCGGCGTCTCATGACGCAGACACGTTGGGCCACGCTCATCCGGGAGGCGCCGGATCGTACGAGAGATCGATCGGAAACCGCACCACGCTGCCCGTCCCTGCGTCGTTCGAACACGCTCGCGACCGCGCTCGCCGGCAACGGCCCCGCGATCTCTGGCGAGCCGAACCGCATGGGTCCGGTGACGGCCCATCCCGAGAGATCGCGCGACGACGACGTGGCGGTCGTCGGAGGTGCGCTGGGAGGCGGTTGACCGCACGCTGCGATGCAGAGCGCGAGGGACACGACCGATCGACGGGCGCGCATCGCGGCACGATATCGCACGTGCCCCGACATCGTCAGCTCCGCGGTCGCGCAGGCGACTCGCGCTGCTGCTGCTCGATCATCTCGCGCGTGATCTGCTCCACCGGAGCGAGGTCGTCGGTGAAGATCGGAGCCGTCTCGTCGATCATCACGGTGTCGAAGTCTTCGCGCTCCTTGTGCACGAACTGTGCGGCGTCGGGCGGCATGCCTTCGGCCACCAGATCGCGCATGAGGCGCGCCTGGATCTCGTCCATGGTCGTCGGGCGCGGGAACGCGAACACCACGTGGTTCCTCAGGCCCGCATCGATCACGTACACGCTGGGGAACGACTCGTGGATGGTGCGCTCGACCGATGCGAGCAAGCGCTGCGCGGCCGCGCCGTCGTACACGTTCATCACCATCACGCCGTCGTCGTGCAGGACCGCGCGGATGCGCGCGAAGGTCTCGGCGGTGACGAGATAGAACGGCTGCACGTTGCCGCCTTGATAGAGGTCCACGTGCACGACGTCGTAGGTCGCGCGCGTGTCGCGCAGGTAGCGGCGCGCGTCCTCGGTGTGTACGTGCATGCGGCCATCGGTCGGCAGCTCGAAGAAGCGGCGTGCGGCGTTCACGACCTCGGGATCGATCTCGACGGCATCGATCTCGGCCGTCGGCGCCGCCAGGCGCGTCGCCCACACGCTGCCGCCCGCGCCCATGCCCAGCACCAGCGTGCGATCACCGTGCGCGAGCGCGGGGCCGAACATGAAGAGATCGAAGTACCGATGCCCCATGCTGCCGTCGACGGGGCGAATCGTCTGCGCCGTCCGCTCGTCGTTGAGCGCGAGGAAGCGAACGCCGTTGCGCTCGAAGACGCGCACCAGATTGTACTCGGACTCGCGCACGTAGATCGTTCCATCGGACCAACCGAAGGGCGGAAGGAACGGAAGGATCCCGAGCGGAACCAGGGCGATCGCGGCGACCTTGCGACGCAGGAGCGCGAGGCCGACGAGCGCGATCGTGCCACTCAGCGCGGCGCACGCGACGAGCGTCGCGCGCACGCCGAACGTCGGCACGAACCAGAAGCTCGTGCCGAACACGCCGACGATGCTGCCGATGGTCGAGATGGCCGACACGTTGCCGGCGACCGCCCCGACCGCATGACCGCGCACCAGCAGCCGCGTGACGAAGGGGCCGGTCATCGCGAGCAGCGTCATCGGCGTGGTGAAGATCACCAGCGTCGCCACGACCGGACCGGTGCGCGGCGCGAGATCCGCACACCACTCGAGGAAGTCGATGACGACCGCGAGGATGCACGCTTGATAGAGCGCGCTGACGGCGATCGCGACGAAGAGCGGCACGGCATCGGTGCTGCGATCGGCGAGCCGTCCGCCGAGCGCGTAGCCGAGCGTGAGCGCGACGAGCACCACGCCGATCATCGAGCCCCACACGTCCTCGGAGTAGCCGAAGTGCGGCGCGTAGAGCCGGAACGCGACGAGCTCGAGCGCCATCACGACCAGACCGGCGAGAAAAGTCGCGACGAGAAGCCCGATCGTTTGCGCGCGCGCGGGCGCCGTCGTGACGTCGGACATGGCAGCGCGTGATCGCACGAGCGAGCGGGTGATGTCGAGCGCGCCTGGCTGCCGACCTCGAGCCGACCTTCAGTGCGGCGAGGATGGCGCGTCGAGGACCGCGTCGTCTCCGCTCGTCCAATCGGCAGTGACGACGTCGGGGCCTTCGTGGCGCCGCGTCGGTGACGAGCCGCATGCGCTCACGAAGACGAAGAAGAGAACGACGACGAGCTTCTTCATGGAGCGCTCACTTCGAGCACACGCTCGGCATGGGTGGTGAGATCCCACGGCCGCGCGCGATCGTAGACGACGATCCCGAGGCCATGGCTGTGGCCGCTGGCGCGCCAACGGAGCGGAAGTGGAACGCGATCGATGCCGCGCCCGCGAAGAGCGGTCAGAGCGATCCGCAGCACGCCGGCGCCATCCGGGCCGTCCACGGAGATCACGGCAGAGGCGTTGCGCATCGAGGCGAGCGCGGACGCGTCGAGCGTCGCGCCGGACGGGATCGCGATCTCGACGATCGGAGCGCTGATCTCGTCGTCGGTCGTCGACTCGATCACGAGCTCGAGGCCGGAGCGCTCACCGAGCACGCCGATGTCGCCTTCGATGCGCGGCGCGACCGCGAGCGCGGTGGTGTCGTGGTACGCCGCGACGGCGCGGACCTCGCCGCGTGCCCACACGCGTGCGTCCGACCGAACGCGGAGGCGCGCGCCGGGTCGGATGTCGTCGAGCACGACGGCGCCATCGACGAGCGAGAGCTCGCGCGAGACGCCGTCGACCTCGAGGGTCGCGGCCGTCACCACATCGCCACCCAGCGCGCCGAAGCTCGATGCCGCGAGCACCCAGAAGCGCGTCTCGAGACCGAGGCGCGGCGCGAGATAGAGGCGCGGCAGAACGGCATCGGCCAGCGCATCCGCCAGCGCGTCTTCGTCGATCTGCCGCGCAGCGATGACGAGCGCGAGCGTGCCGGCGAGACCGTCCGCCGTGTCCGCAGCGAAGCCTTCGTCGGTCGCCGCCGCACGCGCGCGATCGAAGAGAGCCCGTGCGACGGCATCGTCGCGATCGACGAGCAGGAGCGCGGCGGCCATCTCGGCGAGCGTGGTCGGATGATCGCGCTCGGTCGCGAGCGCACGCCACGCATCCTCGCGCAGCGACGCGACGACGGCGGGAAGCCCACTGCTCGTGTCTCCGATCGAAGGAGCTGCAGGGGCGAGCGCCGCGAGCATCGCCGCGCGTGCCGGCAGCTCTCCGGGCACGGTGCTCGCGAGGCTCTCTAGCGCGCGCGCGAAGTGCGGATCGTGCACGGGATCGCCGGCGATGGCCCACGCGACGAGCGCGCACGCGGTGTGGAGGCCCGACGGAGCGGTTCGAACGACGCTCTCCAGCGCAGCCATGTCGTCGTCGTCGGGTGTGCTGCCCGCGAGCGCGTCGGCCCACGCCGCGAGCGCCGCGTCGTGACCCGGCCCGGAGAAGAGCGGATCACGACGAAGCGCCGTGGGGGCGCCGATCACCCAGCGCGCGCGCCACGGCTGGGCATCCCTCGGTACCGGGAGATCGAGATCGAGCGTGCCCCCGCGGAGCATGCCGGTGTGCGCGGCGCGCAGCGAGCCCGTGGGCAACACGCGAACGTCCGTATCGAGGTGATAGTCGGGGGCGCCGCTCGTGTGCACCACGAGCGAGATGCGCGACGTGCCCGGATGCCGAGCCTCGACGACCAGCACGTCCCCCTCGACGCGCGCATCCAAGGCGTCACTGCTCGCGCTCGCGTCGGCCGACGGCACCGGTGCGCTGCCGCTGGTGAGCTGCACGTAGAGAATGGGAATGCGCAGCGCGTCCCCCACGCGCATCAGCGTCGGCGTCTCCACGTGCGCGAGGAATGGCGCGCCGGCCTCGAACGCGCTCGAGCGCAAGGCGCTGGCGCCGCTCGGATCGAACGTCAGCCCGAACGCGACGTACGCACGACGCTCGTCGGGCGGTGACCAGGTCGCGACGCGGCCGATGCCGAAGAGCGCGCGCCGCACGCTGGGAACGTCCGCGAGCGACGGAGGCGACGGCGAGAGACGCGATGGCTCGCTGCCCCACGAGGCCGTCGCCGAGGTCGTCGTGACGTCGTAGTCGACGATCGAGCTGTACGAGAACGCTTCCGCGAGCGTCGCGACGGTCGCGCGGCCGAGCTCGACCGATCCGAGGCGGGCGACGAGCTCGTCCTCCTGCACGGCCTCCGCATAGACGCTCCCGCTCACGAGCACGCGCGCGAACGGATCGAAAACGTCGTCGGCGTTGCCGAGGTGGCCGTCGGGCCCGGCGCTGACGAGCTCGTAGCCGGGCACCGGCTGGAGACGATCGAAGCGGGCGTGTCCGTGGACGGGCACGAGCACGAACGGATGTCCCCATCCATCGAAGAGATGCGTGCGATTGGGATACTCGTCCGCGAACCCGACGCCGCTCTCGAGCAGGCTCACGGGATACTCCGTGGGATCCCCTCGACGGGCCCATGCGAGATCGAGCTGCCTCTCGCGCACCAGCTGACGGATGAACCAGAGCATCCGGTACAAGCGCTCGCGCGTGATGCGACGCGCGACGTGATCGTAGGTGAAGCTCGGATCCATCGCGGTCAGCGCGTCGATGTCGAGCGGCTCGCCGTCGAGCGCCGCTGCGCGCTCGTCTCCGAGGCCGGCCTCGATCATCGCGGCCTCGAGCATCTCGCGATCGAAGTGCCACGCGCCGTTCTCCTCGACACCGACCTCTCCGATGTCGTCCGGCACGCTCGCGTCGACGAGATGCTCGACGGCGCGCATCAATGCGCCGAGCCGACCTCGGACGAAGCGCGCTCGCGTGCGCCACGGATCGCGCAACAGACCCTGCGCGACCGCGTCGTCGGGCATCGCCAGCGGCGCGACGGATCCCTCGCGACGCACCGCAGGCGCAGCGGTGTCGCGCGGCACCATCGAGGCGGCGAGCCCGAGCGCGAAGAGCTCGCTTCGTCCGCGCGCGAAGGCCAGGCCCAGCTCGGACGTGTTCCGTGCGAGACGCGCTTCGAAGCTCGGCGCTGCGTCCGCATCGAGCGCGACGATCGCGGTGGCGCCCTCTGCATGCGCGCCAGCACCGTCGGCGGTGAGCTCTGCCGCGGACGGTGCGTGACCCGCGTACACGACCGTTCCGCCACCCACCGTCTCTTGTCCGTCGTAGACGACGCGCGCGCGCACCCAGACAGGCGCGGCACCCAGCTCGGGGAGCGCGATCGTCGCGGTGGCGTCGCGCGGCCCAGCGAGCACGCGCGCGATGGGCTCCCACGCGTCGCCCACACGAGCCAGCGCCACGAGCGCGACGGGTCGATCGCGCGCCTCCGGTCGACGCGCGAGCACCACGGCGATCGAGGCACCGTTCGTCGTCGCGCGTACGGCCAAGAGCGCGTCGGGCTCGACGGGCAGACACGCGTCGTGCGGCTCGCCGTCGATCGTCAACGTGGCGAGCACGGCCGTCGGCCCGCCGCAGCCGTTCGCGTCTTCGTGGGTCTCGGCGAGCGTGATCTCCAGCGCGGCCACGCCATCGGCGTCCGTCGTCGCGCTCTGCTCCGCGCCCAGCGGGCCGCGCGCGATCGCGACGCTCGCCCCGGTGCGTGGCGAGCCATCCGCGCTCGTGGTGCGCACGAACAAGCGTGCGCCCAGCCCGCGCACGAGCGCGCCGCCTTCGACGGACCACGTCACGAACACGCTGGGGCGCGCGATGCGGACGTGAGCGTCGATGTTCGTGGCTCCGTGTGCCGCGTGCACGACGTGGATGGTGCGCGCGCGATCTTCGAAGCTCTCGCCCGGCGCGGCGAAGCGCTCGATGTCCCAGGACAGAGACGCGTGGCCGGTCGCGTCGGTGCGGAGCACGGGGCGCTCGGTGTCGGCGGACGCATCGATCCACTCGACGCGCGCGCCGGCGATCGGCGATCCATCGTTACCGCGCACCAAGACGTCGACCGGGACCGTCTCGCCCGGCCTGACGACGGGGCGCTGCGATTGCGCGCGGGCCCAGAGCTCGGAACGAACGTCTTCTGCGACCGCGACGGAGACGTTCGCGCTCGTCTCGCCGCCGGCGGCGCCCACGAAGTACGTCCCGACGCCTTCGGGCAACACGACCTCGCTCGCGAAGAAGCCCGACGCATCCGTCACCAGATCGATCGGCGCGCGCACGAGCGTGGTGGCACGCAGCGAGAGCGACACGACGGCGCCCGCGCTCGGGCGACCGTCACGCGTCGAGAGGACGCGGCCGAACGCGAGGACGGAGCCACCCGGCGAAACGACCTCGCGATCGACGAGCAGCTCGATCCGAGCACCAGGGTCGAGCTCGATCGGCGCGTCGAACACCCGCCGGATGCCGCGGGGCGAGACTGCTTCGACGGAGATCTCGAAGCTCGACTCGACGTCTTCCGGTACGGGCAGATCGAGAATCGCGTGGCCCGTCGCGTCGCTGACGACGCTCGTGATCGCGGGACCGTCGGCGAACGAGGCGGTCACCGTGAGCTGGATGCCGCCCGCGACGCGTAGATCGCGGCGACGAAGCACTTCGAACGTCGTGACGATCCAGCGCACTCGCCCGCCGGGAGGCGCATGCAGCGCACCATCGATCGACATCTCGAGCCCGGTGACCTCGCCCGCCGCGACGAGACGGCGAGCCTGCCGCTGCGCGTTCGCGTGGCCCGCGAAGACGAAGACGAAGACGAGAGCCCAGATCCTCACGGTGCACCTCCCGCGAGCGGCGCGATCTCGAGAGGTGCCGGCACGAGCACGCTCACGGCGTCGAGGCGGTCGGTCGCGTACGCCGACGCTCCGATCCCGGCGAGCGTGCCGGCGATCGACCAACGGACGGGGAGCAGGATCCGACGTTCGGCGCCGGGTGCGATCGGCTCGAGCGCCACGGTGAGAAGCGAGGCGGTGAGATCCACGCGCCGACCTGGCTCGCGAATGCGCGAGAGCGCGGCGGCGGTCAGCTCCGCACCGGTGGGCATCGCGATCTCGACGACGGGATGCGCGATCCAGCGCGGCGAGTGGTTCGCCACGACGAGCTCGAGCGAGGCGATCTCGTCCTGTCCGTGCGTCTCGCCGACGAGCGTGAGCGCGAACGGGCCCGGTCTCTCGGGAGGCGTCTCCCAGGGCACGCCGTACTGCGTGCGCGCGATCGCGTGGATCGCGATGTGATCGCCGACGTCGATGCCGACCCGATGCGCGCCCGCGGTTGCGAGCACGCTCGCGTCGATCGTGTCGCGACCGTCGTAGAGCGTCATCTCGGAGCCGGTGCCGTCGATGTCGATGCGTGCGGCGTCGACCGACGCAGTGCCCGCGAGCGCGAGCGCGATGGACCGGGCGAGCGCGAGATCCTCCACCCCGAGGTAGCGCCCGCGCGCTCGCCATCGCGCGACGGTCGCGAGCAGCGCGAACGAGCGCGCGCGATCACCCAGCGCGAGCTCCGCCATCGCATAGGCGAGCGTCGTGCGCGTCGCATCGTCGGCGACGGCGACCCAGAGATCGTCGCCGACGCGGACCAGATCCGGCTCGGCGCGTCGCAGCAGCTCGCGCGCACGCGCGGCCGAGCGCTCGCCGCCCGCCGTCGCGAGGGCCGCGGCCGCCAGCACCGTTCTCGACGTGTCGCCATCCAGGCCCACGGCGGCGTCGCCGACCTCGCGGGTGAGCCGATCGATCAACCGCTGGAGATCTTCGGCGAGCGCCGGCCGCGTCTCGAGCCGTGCGTGCGAGAGACCGATGAGGGTGGTCGAGAGCGCCGTGAGACGCAGCGAGTCGGTGACCCGCGAGCCGTCGAGATTCGTCGTGAGCGTCTCGGCTGCCGAGCGCAGCTCGTCGTCGGAGACGCCCGTGTCCGGATAGCCGGCGGCGATCGCGAAACCGAGCTCGGTGGGCTGAACGCCTCGGAGCGCGCTCGCGATGGCGTCGGTGCGATAGAAGCGCGGATCTCTCTCGGGCGCGATCGCCCACGCCTCGTACGTTCCGTCGCCCGACTGATCGAAGAGCGCCGCGCCGACGACGAGCTCGAGGCTCGCCGAGAGCGCATCGGCGCCCGCGGGCACGACGAGATCGATCGCGCCGTGCCCTTCGACGAAGCGCTCGCGCGTGACGCGCACGGTGCGCGCGGGCGCGATCACCTGTAGCGGTCGTCGCACCGCGTCCAGAACGTCTCCGTTCGCGTCGGCCGCGACGACGCTGAGCGAGCCCTCCCCGCGCACGCCGAGCGTGATCACGAAGGGCACCGCGGCCGTTCCGCCGGCTTCGACCGTGACCTCGACGGGCGCGCCGTCGGGCACGCCGAGCGCGTCGTCGCCGTGGAGCGCGAGACGCAGCGTGCGCGCGACGGTGCCGCGGTTGCCGACGCGCACCGGGAGCAGGAGGCGATCACCGATGCGCGCCACGTTCGGGATGGGCGCGTCGACGACGATCTCGCGATCCGACTGGATCTCCGTGCGAGCCGACCAGATCCATCCGTCGGCGCGCCACACGATGACCTCGACGCGGTAGCTGGTGACGGCATCGGCGAGCGGAATGTCGAGGCGCGTGTGCCCGGACGGATCGAGCTCGAACGTCGGCGTGAACAAGACCGTCGGTGGAAAGCGCTCGCGCACGAGCCGCGCGAAGTTGCCAGAGCCGCCGATCCTCGGCGTCGCCGACCCGTGCCCGGTCATCCCGCCGTGGCCCGAGCCGCTTCCGTAGCCGGAGCCCGTGCCGCCGCCGCCGGCGCCGAATCCCACGGTGCCGAAGCCCGAGAGACCGATCGTTCCCTCGCTGACCGACGCGTGCACGGCGTCGCCGATCTCGTCCTCCGTCATCTCGGCGCTGATGCGTCGGTACGCGTCGCGCAGCGCGGGCAGCGTTCGCTCGACGGGCGAGAGGATCGCGAGCTGACGCATGAGCGCGTCTTCTCCCGAAGCGACCGCGTACGGCGTGCCGGCGGCGACCACGCGCACGAACGGATCGCGTACGTCGTCGGCCGTACCGAGTCGGCCGTCGGGACCGGGCGAGACGAGCTCGACGCCGGTCGCAGCCGTCGAGAGAACGAACGTGGGATGCGCCGCGGGCGTGAGCGCGAACTGATGGCCCCATGGATCGTCGAGCGCCTCGCTCGGGATGACGCCGCGCTCGACCATGCGTGCGAGCCAGCGCTGCCACGGCTCGCGGTCGGCCGTGCGCGGGGCGAGCGACGCCTGGTCACCGGGATCGAGATACGCGGCGAGCGATGAGAGCAGCGCGACCAATCGAGCCCGCGCGACGCGACGTGCGACGTGCTCGTACGTGAAGCTCGGATCGACGGCCGTGAGCATCGCCGGCGTCGTGCCCGCCTCGCCGAGCGTCGGGTACTCCTCGGCGTCGAGCACGTCGGCGCGGAAGCGTCGCTGCGCGCCGACGCCCTCCGTGACGTCGTCGAGGCCTCCCGTAGCGAGCGCTTCTTCCAGGCGGTTCTCGAGCGCGAGCATCATGACGCCGGAGCCGCGACGCTCGAGCTCGCGCGCGAGCGACCACGGATCGCGCAGCACGTCGCGAGACGGATCCGTCGCCGTCGCGCCGCCGGGCTCCGCGGGCAATCCCAGCGCGTCGACGAGCGGCCCCGCGACCGTCGGCGCGCCGTCGGAGGTGGTCTCGGCAGCGAGCGAGGTGCGTACGAGGCGCTCCGAGACCGCGCTCTCCGGATGGAGCAGCGCTTCGTCGTACGCGCGCTCGAGGAACCACATCGCGAAGTCGATCTCGCCACCGTGCGCGGCGAGATCGCGGACGAGCACGGCGCCCCACGCGCGCGGCCCGTTCGGGCGACTCTCGAGCACGACGTGCGCCGTCTCGCCGACCTGCCAGCGCACGCGCTCCGGCGTCAGCGTCACGAAGTCGGGACCGGCGGGGACCACGAGCACGCTCGTCGTGCCGCCGGCGCCTTCGAGGCTCTCGTTCTCGTCGACGGGGCGCGCGCGGATCCGGAAGCGACCGATGCGATCGGCAGGCACGTGCAGGCGCGCGACGTACACGTGCGCAGACACGTACACGACGTCGAGAGGCTCGGCGTGCGCAGCCTCGATGAGCTCGACGACGATCGTGCTGCGGTCCGCCGCGGGACGACGCGCGAGCGCGACCTCGAGCACGCTGCCCGGCGCGACGACGGGATGCGCCGTCGTCGGCAGCACGAGCGGCTCGAGCGAGACGGGAACGGTGAGATGCGCCATGCGCTCGAGCGGACCGCCGATCACGTGCACGTCGAACGACGCACGTCTCTCTCGATAAGGGCCGGCGCTCGCACCGAGAGGCAGGCGCACACGGATCTCCGCGAGCCCGTTCTCGTCGCTCGTCGCGCTCGCCGTTCCCCCCGGCACGGCCGGCCCGCTGACCTCGACGCGTGTGCCCGCAGGCGCCGGATGACCGAGCGCATCGACGAGATGCACGAAGAGCACGTCGTCGAGCTCGGGCGTGAGCCACTGGTGCGCGGCGAGGACGTCGATCTCGAGAGACAGAGGCACGGCGACGCGCATGTTCGCGAACGTCTCGATCGATCCGTAGGCCGGATGCGAGACGTGCACGTGCACCGACGCGCCCCCGACGTCACCAGAGAGATAGGCGGGCGCGTGCACGAGCAGCGTCGCGATGCCGTTCGCGTCGGTGAGCGCGCTCCCGACGGCGGCGCCCGCGACCTCGACGTCGACGTTCGCGTCGCGCACCGGCGTCGCATCCGGCGTGGTGACCGCGACTCGTACGGTGGTCTCGCCGCCGGGCGCGACCTCCTCGGGGGTCACGTCGGCGTGCGCGAAGATGCGCTCCCACACCCGCTGGCCCACGCGGAATCCCGTGGTGGGCGCGATGTCGCCCACGCGCATCGTCACGCTCACCCAGCCCTCGGTCGCGTGCTCGCCGAGCACGAGATCGAGCGTGGCGACGCCAGCCGCATTGGTCGTCGCCGTTCGCTCGATCCGATCGATCGCCGGGCCCGCCAGCTCGAACGTCACGGCCGCGCTCACTTGCGGTGCGCCCGATGCCGTGTCGCGCACGAGCGCCCAGACGTGCACCGGCTCGCCCGGCTCGTAGAGGACACGATCGGTCACGAGGTGCACGTCGAGCGGGGCGACGACCGTCACCGGGACGACGAACGTGCGTGACGCGTCCTCCGGGCCGACCTCGACCTCGATGCACGAGCCCGTGCCCGCGTGCAGAACCGGGACGTCGATCTCGAAGCGCCCATGCGTGTCGCTGGTCGACGAGCGCCACGGTCCTTCGCTCACCACCGTGCGGAAGCGTGCGCGCACCGGGCCCGCGAACGGCGTCAGCGTCGCGAGTCCGCGCACGCGATACGCGACGCCGCGAAAGTGCACGTCGCGATCACCGCGCACCTCGCTCGGCCCCGAGAGCGCGAGCTCGTATCCGGTGTCCGGAAGAGACTGCGCCTGCGCGACGAGAGGCAGAGACAGAAGGACGAGGACGATCGCAGCGCGCATCTGCGGGCTCGACACCACCCGCGAGGCGAGGTTCCACGGTTTCAGCGCGCGAGAACGCTCCACGGCGCGCATTGTTTCACTACCCACGCGAGATCGGTGACCGATCGCTCTACCTCGCGCGCGCGCGCATCGCCCTCGCCCTCGACGCGCACGACGAGAGGCGCATCGTCGTCGCGTGCGACGTCCACGATCGCGTCGGCGAAATCGACCACGATCGCTGCATGCAATGCGTCCCGGTAGCGCTCGCTGCTCGCGTCGAGATCCACGCCGGCGTTGGCGCCCGCGAGAGACTTCGCCGAGAACCGGACGCGGATGTTCACGCGCGCGCGGTGCGAACGATCAGAAGTCGCCGAAGAGGTCGGCCATCTTCACGTCGAGCGCGACCGCGATCTTGTAGAGCGACCCGATCGACGCGCTCGACTCGGCGCGCTCGATCTGGCTGAGCAGCGAGACGCTGAGGCTCGTGCGACGCGAGAGCTGCTTGAGCGTGAGGTCGCGCTCCTTGCGCAGGCCGCGGATGGTCTCGCCGATGTGCTTGTGCAGGCTCTCTTCCGGCGAGCGGATGAGACCCTTCTTGCGCATCACGCGATCGAGGACCGCGCGGAACTCTTCCGGGTTGAACGGCTTGCGGACGTAGTCGACCGCGTCGAGCTTCATGCCCTGCACCGCGGACTCGAACGACGGGTAGCCGGTGAAGATCACCACGGCGACGTCGCTGTCGATCTTGCGGATGCGCCGCAGGACCTCCAGGCCGTCCATCTTCGGCATCATCAGGTCGAGCACCACGAGGTGGTAGCCGCCGTTCTTGACGTCGGACTCGACGGAGGTGGGGTCACTCTGCGTCTTGACGGTGAAGCCATCCTTGCCGAGGAAGGTCTCCATGTAGTCGCCAATCGCCGGGTCATCGTCGACCACGAGGACCTTGACGGCGGCTCCATTCGACGCGGACATGAGTCTCATTCCTCGCGGGGAGAGGGTGGTTGTCCCGGGCCGCCTTCACAACGACGACCGACCCGGTCTGGAGAGCTCGACCCCGTACAGGACGAGTCCGTCTGGGGGTCCGGGGGGTCCAGAACCCCCCGGCTGGGAGAAACGAGAAACGAGTCGGGGCGAAAGGATTTGAACCTTCGACTCCACGGTCCCGAACCGTGTGCGCTACCAGGCTGCGCTACGCCCCGAAAAGACTACCGGACCAAGAACAGAAGTAAGAGAGCCGTGTGGGTAGCTTTGGCGGGCCCTGCTGTCAAGCGAGACTGGAATCTGTTTCGCCAGTTCTCGCCGACGGCAGAGCATGCCGCTCGATCACATCAGCTGGTAATTCAGGCCGAAGATCGTCTGGATGTCGACCGGTTCACGGCCGGGGACGGGCTGGCCATCGTACAAGAAGTTGAACTGCACGTTGACCGCGAGCCCGTCCCCGAGGCTGAGCGCGAGCGTGTTGCGCCAGTTGATGCGGACGTTTCCCCAGTACTGGCTGCTGTGCGGATCGATGCCACGAAGGTCGATCAGACCTTCGACACCGGTGATGAAGGACCAGTCGGAGTTCATGTGGTTGTCGTAGCCGACGAAGAGACGCGCGGACGGCTGGAGCTCGTCGCCGGGAAGGAGGTAGCTCATCCCGTCGCTGCCCGCGCACGTCGCCGCGGTCACGGTCACGCCCGTCGGCGGGGCCGAACAGAGCGGGTTCGGATACCGATCGTCGTAGGTGACGTCGGCGCCGATCTCACCCCAGAACCGCTGGTGCAAGGGATCGTGCCCCTCGACGGGATGGCTCTCGTTGAAGAAGTTCCGCATGTAGCCGAGCTGGCCCTGGAAACGGAAGTCGAGGCCGGCGAACGGGTTGTTCGTGCCGCGAACGACCGCGAAGAGCGCGTCGTCGGTGTCGAGGAAGACGTCGTAGCGGATGGCGCCGTTGAAGTTCTGGGCGTTGGCGTTCCAGTCGCCGAAGACGCCGTTCGCATCGCGAACCGACGCGGCGCCGTACGTGAACGCGAGATCGAGCGTGAAGGCGTGGACGTCGCGACGAACGTAGAAGTGCGTCGTGGCGCCGAGCGCGATCGATCGGGTGTTGCCGTAGTTGAACGTGCCGTTGACGCCGAGCGTCCAGTCCGTTTCGTCCGTCGGCTCGGCCGGCGGTGCCACGACCGCTGCCGTGAACTGATCGGCGGCTGCGGGCTGCGCGAGCGCGAGCGCCGGCACCAGAGAGACGAAGACGACGAGCGCGAGCGAAGCGATGGGAAGAGAACGAGACACGGAGACCTCCTCGGTGGGGCGTTCGTGCATGGCAATCTTCGGGCCGTCAAGCGCGCGAGCGGTTGCCGCCACGCGCGCTGCATGGTTTGAAGGCGTCTCGTGCGTTGGCTCCGCTTCGCCGTGGCTCTGGTCGCTGGCTGCGCCCTACAGATGTTGTGGGGTGCAGACGTCGTTCGCGCGGGCAACGACGAAGGCGTGCTCATCGGCAACGAAGCGGCGATGACCGGCGGCGCCGTCACCGCGGTCACGAGCGACGGAAGCGCGATGTGGTACGACCCCGCGGGCATCGCGGCGGTGACGCGCGGTCAGCTCGATCTCAGCGGCAGCGCGACCGTCCTGCGCATCGCGCAGACCGACGGCCTGCTCTCGTCGTCGACGACGGGACGCACGGCCGACGGCGGATATCTCGAGGTGATCGGCATTCCGAGCGCCGTCACGCTGGTTCGCTTGCTCGAGCCGCGCCTCGCGTTCGGCTTCGGCATCTTCACGCCGCAGCTCACGAACCACACCGATCGCGTCGGCCTCACGGACGACGTGTCGGGCCTCGTGTCGCGCTGGCAGCTCGTGCAGCAAGAGAACACGCAGAGCACGTATGCGGGTCTCTCGCTCGGCTATCAGGTCAGCTCGAACGTGCGCATCGGCGCGACGCTCTTCGGCCTGTATCGCCAAGAGACGCTGAGCACGCACTTCTACGGCGGCGCGACCGACGCGAGCGGCACCGACGTGTTCGCGACCGGCAGCTCGAGCCTCTCGTCGCTGCAGAGCGTCGGCGTCGAGCTCGCGCTCGGCGTGCAGTGGGACGTCGTGCCGGGCTTCACCATCGGCGCGGCGCTGCGCACGCCCGACCTGCAGCTCGGCTCGCTCTTCCACTCGACTTCGTCGACGATCACGGCGACGCACGCGGGCATGATCGACTTCGAGCCGACCGACAGCTCGGGCCTCGTGCCGAACGTCAGCGTGATCACGCCGACGCGGTTGCGGCTCGGCATGGCGTGGCGCGTGCGACGCGCGTTCCTCGCCGTGGACGTCGAGATCGCCCACGAGTGGATCGTCCCCGAGCTGCAGATCGAGCGGCGCTGGGTCGCGAACGTGCACGTCGGTGGTCGCTACTGGGTCGATCGGAACTTCTCGATCGGCGCAGGCCTGTTCACCGACGTGAGCCCGACGCGCCGCATCACGGCGTACGGTCAGACGCAGATCGACTTCTTCGGAGGATCGGTCGGCCTCGAGATCCACACGCCACACACGCTCGGTCCGCACGAGCAGGCCGCGACGATCGTCTTCGCGCAGACGTTCGCGCTCCGCTACGCGATCGGGGTCGGCACGATCGGCGGCCTCTCGTTCTCGGATGGCTCCGCGAGCAACCAGACGCACGAGGTCGCGGTCACCGGCACGACCGTTCACGAGCTCAGCCTTCACATCGGATCCGCGCTGTATTTCTGATCGTTGCTGCGTTTATTCTCGGTGGATGAAGAGACTGCTTGTTTCGTCCGCCGTGCTCCTCGCGCTGACTCCCGGCTGTCACCACGCGGGCGACAACGGCGACGGCGGCGCCCAGAGCGACGTGGGCCAGAGCACGATGGACGCCGCGGTGACGCACGACGACACCGGCACGCAGCCGGGCATCGACGCGAGCCGTCCCGACGCTGGTCCGCGACAGGACTCGGGCGTGCATCACGACGGCGGGCCCGCAGCGTGCGGCGATGGGATCTGCTCGCCGACGGAGACCTGTCACGCGTGCGCGATGGACTGCGGCGCGTGCAGCACGAGCTGCGGCAACGGCATCTGCGACACGGGCGAGACCTGCCACACGTGCGCAGCCGACTGCGGAACGTGCACCGGCGGCTGTGGCGACCACACCTGCAACGGCAGCGAGTCGTGCACCACGTGCGCCGGCGACTGCGGAGCATGCGGCGCCACGTGCGGCGATCATCACTGCACGTCGGGCGAGACGTGCACGACGTGCGCGATGGACTGCGGCGCCTGCACGCCGCGCTGTGGTGATCGCGTCTGCAGCAGCACCGAGACGTGCACGAGCTGCGCGAGCGACTGCGGCGCGTGCACGATGACGTGCGGCGATCACACGTGCAGCCGTACCGAGACGTGCCGCACGTGCGCGATGGACTGCGGCGCGTGCAGCGCGACCTGCGGCAACGGCACCTGCGACTCGACCGAGACGTGCACGAGCTGCGCGAGCGACTGCGGGAGCTGCGCCGCGACGTGTGGAGATCACACGTGCGACTCGAGCGAGACGTGCGATGCGTGCCCTGGCGACTGCGGCGCGTGCATGAGCGGATGCGGCGACGGGACGTGCGACTCGACCGAGACGTGCACGAGCTGCGCGGCCGACTGCGGGGACTGCGCCGCGACGTGTGGTGACGGCACCTGCGACTCGACCGAGGACTGCACGAGCTGTGCGGGAGACTGCGGCGCCTGCACCGGCGGCTGCGGCGATGCGACGTGCGACGCGGACGAGGCGTGCGACACGTGCCCCGACGACTGCGGGACGTGCCCGTCGGTGTGCGGTGACGGAACGTGCGCGACGGATGAGACGTGCACCGATTGCGAAGAGGACTGCGGCATGTGCTCCGCGACGTGCGGGGACGGCGCGTGCGACGACGTCAGCGAGACATGCACCAACTGCGCGGACGACTGCGGCTCGTGCGGCGGCGGCTGCGGCGACGGCTCGTGCGACGCCACGGAGACGTGCGCGGACTGCGCCGACGACTGCGGAACGTGCACGGCCACGTGCGGCGACGGAACGTGCGACACGACCGAGACGTGCACCGACTGTGCGGCGGACTGCGGCGACTGCGGCGCGGTGTGCGGCGACGGAACGTGCGACACGACGGAGGACTGCACGACGTGCGACGCGGACTGCGGCACGTGCGCGACCTTCTGCGGCGACGGAACGTGCGACTCGGACGAGGACTGCAGCAGCTGCGAGGCCGACTGCGGCGTGTGCGCGGGCACGTGCGGTGATGGCACGTGCGACTCGGACGAAGACTGCAACGGCTGCCCGGACGACTGCGGCACGTGCGGATCGGTCTGCGGGGACGGCGTGTGCGACTCGGACGAAGACTGCGACACGTGCGTCGCAGACTGCTGCGGCTAGCGAGCAGCCTCTCGCTCCGGCTCAGCCGACCGCGATCGCTCTGGCGACGCGGATCCCATCGAGCGCCGCGCTCACGATGCCGCCTGCGTAGCCCGCGCCTTCTCCGCACGGGTAGAGGCGCTTCACCGACACGCTCTCGAGCGTCTCGCGATCGCGCGGCGTGCGCACCGGCGCGCTCGTGCGCGACTCGGTCGCGAGCAGCACGGCCTCGCTCGATGCGTAGCCACGGATGCGTCGATCGAACACGCGCAGCGACGAACGGATGCGCTCGGCGATCTTCACCCCCGCGACGTCGAGCACCGCGCCGACCTCGCCGGGCGTGACACCGGGGATGTAGCTCGTCTCGGGAACCGTCTGGCTCGTCTTGCCTGCGAGGAAGTCGCTCGCTCGCGTCGCAGGCGCACGCATCGCGCCGCCGCCCGCCTCGAACGCCGCGCGCTCGATCCGCGCTTGCAGCGCGACACCGCCGAGCGGTCCGTGGAATCCCGCGCGCTCCCAGTCGCTCGGCTCGATAGAGGCGACGAGCCCCGAGTTCGCGAACGGCGAGTCGCGCCGGCTCAGGCTCATGCCGGTGACGACGAGAGCGCCGCTCTCGGTCGAGGCCGGCACGATCCATCCGCCCGGGCACATGCAGAACGAGAAGACGCCGCCTTCGGCGAGTCGGTACGACGCGTTCGGCAGCTTCGGGTGCTCGGCATCGCGCCCGTACTGCGATCGGTTCACGAGTGACTGCGGATGCTCGATGCGCACGCCGAGCGCGAACGCCTTGGGCTCGAGCGCGACGCCCGCGGCGAGCAGCATGTCGAACACGTCGCGCGCCGAGTGTCCGGTCGCGAGCACGACCGCGCGCCCGTCGAGCGATCGGCCGTCGTGGAGCTCGACGCCGCACGCGACGCCGCGCTCGATGCGAAGCTTCGTGACGCGCGCGCCCATCTCGAAGCGAACGCCGACGTTCTCGAGCGATTCGCGCATCGAGGTGACGACGCGCGGCAGCTTGTTGCTGCCGATGTGCGGGCGCGCATCGACGAGGATGTCCTCGGGCGCTCCGGCCTCGGCGAGCGTCTCGAGCACGTCGCGCGGCTCGCCGCGCTTGTCGGCGCGCGTGTAGAGCTTGCCGTCGCTGTACGTCCCAGCGCCACCCTCGCCGAAGCAGTAGTTGCTGTCGGCATCGACCTCGCCGCGCTTCTGGAGCGCCGCGAGATCGTGCCTGCGCGGCTGCACCGTCTTGCCGCGCTCGATCACGATCGATGCGATACCCGCGCGCGCGAGCTCGTGCGCGCAGAAGAGGCCGGCGGGCCCGTCACCGACGATCAGAACCGGCGCGCCGCTCACCTCGCGCAGCGGCGGCCGTGGATGCGACACGGGCTCGCCGAGCCCGACCGCGAGATGGAACACCACGCGATCGCCCCGTGCATCGATCGCGCGTCGCTCGACCCGCAGCGGCGGCAGCGCATCCGGCGCCGTACGCGTGAGGCCTGCGACACGACGACGCAGCGTCTCGACGTCGTCGATCTCGTCGAGCGGCACGTCGAGCTCGATGCGATCCTTGGCGGCAGGGCGCGGCACGGCGCCGACTTTACTCGTCCTCTGGACGAGAGCACCCGATTCGCGCTCCACTCTCGCCCATGCACGTTTCGCGCGGTGGTTGGACGATGGGAGCGCTCGCACTGGGGCTGAGCGCGTGTTGTTTCGGAGGTCATGCGGGAGGCGCCGACACGGGACCGGCGGTCGCAGCGTTCGACCCGGCGCACGCCGGCGAAGGCGTACTGCCCACGCCCGCTCTCTCGTTCGCGGGCGTCGATGCGCCCTATCCCGATCCGCTCGCCGCGCGCGGCACCCAGGGCGCGATCGTCCGATCCGGCAGCGCGACGGTGCGCACCGTCAGCGGCAACCTTCCCGGTGTCGCGATCGGCAGCCAGTGCTCGTACGCGGAGTTCCGCATCGTGAACGGCGGCACGCTCGACTGCCGCTGGAACGTCACCTGCGGCGGCTTCGTCCTCTACGGCCTCGCGAACGGCGGCTACCAGCACTGCGAAGACGCGACCTGGCCGACAGGCACGTTGATGTTCGACCCGAACACTTCGCGCATCGACACCGACCCGAGCTTCATCTTCAACACGTCCGGCTTGTCGGTCAGCGACGACGCCGCCGGTCGCCTCGGCGCGTTCACGGTCACGCTCGGCGTTCCCTGAGGTGACGGCGATCGCGAGCGTCCCGCTCGAGATCGTGCTGCTGCTCGTCACCGGGCTCGTGGCCGGGCGCGGCGTGCTGCGGACGGCGCTGACGATCCCGCTCGTGATCGCGTGTCTCGCGCTGCCGCTCTTTCTTCCTCGTGATCCGGCGTGGCTGCGCGGGCTGCTCGCGCTCGGCTCGCAGCTCGCAGTGCTGCGGACGATCGAGGTGCGCGCGATGCGCGTGCCGCCGAGCACGCCGATGCGGATGTTCGCGTTCGTCGCGCCGCTCGATGCCTTCGCAGTCCGATTCGCGCGTCCACGCATCGACGTGGCCGGGATCGCGTTCGCGATCGTGGCGTGGCTGGTGGGCGGGCTCGGCGGGATGATCGCCCTGAGCGCGCCGATGGGCACGTGGCGCTGGCCGATCGCCGCGCTCGGCTGCTTCGTGTTCATGGTCGGCGCGATGGACGCGCTCGCGGCGACGCTTCGCGCGCTCCTGCGGGCCGTCGGCATCGAGTCGCTCGCGGTGCAGGACTTCCCATTCCGATCACGAACGGTCGCCGAGCTGTGGAACCGTCGCTGGAACCGCGCCGTGGGCGCATGGCTGCGCCGCTTCTGTTACGCGCCGCTCGCACGACGCGGTCACGTCGGGCTCGGGCTCGTCGCGGCGTTCGCGGCGAGCGCATGGATCCACTTCTGGCCGGTGCTGGTCGCGGTCGGGCTGGTGCCCGCGCTCGCGATGGCCGGGTTCTTCTTCGCGCAAGCGCTGCTGATCGCGATCGAGACGAGGCTCGGTGTGGCGCGATGGCCGGCGCCCGCGGCGCACGCATGGACGGTCACCGCGATGCTCGCGACGAGCCCGCTCTTCTGCGTGCCGATGCTGCTCGTGCTCGGCTTCCGGTGAATGGATCGCGCCGCCGCTGCGTTGAAAGATCGAGCCCGTTCCGCTAAGCGAGACCCTCCATGATCTCACGTCTTTCGCTCGCGTTCGTCCTCTTGCTGATGCTCGTGCCGCGTGCGCTCGCGCAAGAGCCGAGCGCCGACGACGTGGCGTCTTCGGTGCAGACGTTCTACGACCACACGACGTCGCTCGAGGCCGACTTCCAGCAGTTCTTCTGGACGCGCGTGTACTCGCGGACCGACAGCTCGCGCGGCACGCTGCGCATCGCGCGACCGGGGCGCATCCGCTTCGACTACAGCGAGCCGAGCGGGAAGATCATCGTCGGCAGTGGCGATTCGTTCACGTACTTCGAGCCGATCGAAGGGGCGGCAGGGCAGTACTACCGCGCGAACACCGACGTCGCGTCGCGCGCGCTCGGCTTCCTCACGGGCACGTCGCGGCTCGATCGCGACTTCACGTTCTCGCTGCATCCGAGCACGACGGGGCCCGCGCACACGACGTGCCTCGAGCTGCGCCCGCGCGCGGCCGATCCGCACTACACGCGCATCCGTCTCTACGTCTCGAACGTCGAAGCCACGCGCGGCGTCGTGATGCAGGTCGCGATCGAGGACGGCGACGGGAACTGGAACACGTTCCGCTTCTCGAACTTCCACTTCAACCGCGAGCTCGACGCCCACACGTTCGATTACACGCCGCCCGCAGGCGCCCGCGAGATCACTCCCCCTAGCCGCTGAGGAGCGGCGCCGAAGGAAGAGCGCGGAGTCAGAATCTGGGCTTCATGGCTCGGAGTCGAGCGCCGGGACGTCGCTCGGCGGCGGCGTCGTCGTTCCGCGCGGGGCGGGCAGCGTCGACTCGTGCGTGACGGGCGCCTCGGTGGTCGTCGCGGGCGGCGGCTCTTCCTCGTGCGTCGTGGGTGGCGTGCTCGATCCGCCACCACCGTGAGCGCCCTGCGCGCGTAGGAGATCCGCTTGGCGTCGCGCGATGCTGGCCTCGGGACCGCTCGGATTGCGCGCGAGGTACGCCTCGTACGCTTCCAGCGCGTGATCGACGTCGTGCATCTGGCGATACGCCGAGCCGAGGCCGATGAACGCATGCCCGTAGCCCGCCGAAGACGCCTGGCGGAAGTAACCGAGCGCGGCCGACGCGTTGCCCGCATCGAGCTGGACGAAGCCCATCCCCGTGAGCGCTTCGCTCCCGCCCGGGCGCTGCCGCAGCGCGGCCTCGTAGAGCGGGCGCGCACGCTCCGCGTGATCGTTCTCGAGCTGCTGATCGGCCTGATGCACGAGCGCCTCGTAGTCGCCGTGCGGTGAGCCGCCCCCGCCGCCCGAGCTCGTCGTGCCGTGGTCCTCGCCCGTCGTGGTGGTCGTCGGAGGAGGAGGTGTCGCGCTCGAGGGCGGAGGGATCGCGACGACCGTGCTGGTCGGAGGAGGCGGCGGCGCCGCGACCGTGCCCGCGTCGGGCAACGTCCCGCCCGCGGCCTCGATGCGCGTTCGCAGCGCGATCGCATCGGGATGCTCGGGATCGCGATCGAGCACCGACTGCACTTGTGCGCGGGCCGCCGACGCATTCCCTGCGGCGAGCTGGGCTCGCGCGAGCAAGAGGCGCGCGCGGAGAGAGCTCGGATCTTCGCCGACCGCACGCTCGGCCGAGTCGACCGCGGCCGCGAGCCCACCGCCACGCTGCGCCTCGAGCAGCGCCCGCACGCGCAGCGCTTCGGCCGAGGGCGACGTCGCCAGCGTCAACGCGCGATCGAGACGCGACTGTGCGTTCGCATCGCCCGCCAGGCGAAGCGCATCGGCGAGCGCCACCTCGGCGTCGGCTCCGTCTTCTTGCCTGATCGCGCTCTCGGCGTGCTCACGCGCATCCTCTGCGTCGCCCGCCGCCTCACGACGCAGCGCCGAGGCTTCGCCCGCAGCGGCTGGCTCCGCGGCTGCGCGCGCATCGAGCTCTTCGGCCTGGAAGATCCGGTTCTGTGCGAGCAGCGCATGCGCGCGAGAGAGGCCGGTGAGCACGCGCGCGCTGTGCTCGTCGAGGGCGAGCGCCTTCGTGTAGAAGCTCGCCGCGTCCTCGTACGCATCGTCGCGATCGCGCGCGAGCGCTTCGTCACCCTGCGCGATGAACTCCGCGCCCGGCGCGGCCGGCGGTGTGCCCGCGACCAGCCGCTGGATCGTCGGCCAGCCGAAATAGCCTCCGACGCCGATCGCCGCGAGCAGCACCACGCCGAGGAACACACCCGTGTAGCTGCGCTGCGGCGGCGGCGGGATGTCCTCGTCCTCGTCGTCGACGCGAAGTCGCTCGCGCTGCGACGGACGCGCGATGCGATCGGTCGGCTCGCTGCGCTGCGAGCGCACGTCGGGACGCGGCAACCTCTGCGAAGAGTCGGCGCGACGCGGCGGCTCGGGCGGTGATTCGTCGGCCTCCTGCTGCTGCGGCGGCGTGTACGGCGCCTCACGCGTCGGCGGTGGCCGAACCGAGGCGGCCGCGGGACGACGCGGCGGCGCCGGTGGCGTGTCTTGCGCAGGCGGCGGCGCGACGTTGCGGAGCGTCTCGGCGGGCGCGGTCGGCGCGCGCATCTCGACGGTGCGGCCCGTCGGATCGACGCTCGGTTGCGGCTCGCGCTGCCCCTGCCCCAGGCCGAGCATCGTGCCCTTGCCTCGAGGCGGCGCCGGGACCGAACGCGCGGGCGGCGGAGGCGTCGGCGCGGCAGGCGCCGGTGGGCGTCCGGTCGGCGCTGGCGCGGGACGCGTGACCGTCGCGGGAGGCCTCACCGACTTGGGTCTCGCCGCGGCGAAGAACGTCGCGAGCTCGGCGATGTCTCCGAGACGCTTCTGCCCTTCTCCTGCGCGCGAGATCCGATCGTCGGCGGTGACCTCACCCGTCGTGATCAGCCGCTGCAGCTCCTTGAGCGACGCGATCTGCTGCGTGCCGCCGGTCGCGCTCTCGAGCGTCCAGCTGCGCTGCTCGGGCGCCGCGCTCGCGCTCGGCTCGGTGCCGGGACGGAACACCTTGAAGAGGTGTCCGCAGTTCGTGCACTTGACCGTGGTCCCGCGATCCGAGACCAACGTCTCGTCGAACTCGTACTCGGTGCCGCAACGCTCGCAGGTGACGTCCATGGCGAAATCGGAAGGGGCCGAGCCTAGCAGGGCGCGCCGCAAGTTGCCGCGTTTACGGTAGGAACGGCACGGGCGCCCTCGCGCGTGGGGCCCTAAGCTACGGGGCATGTCCCAGACCCCCTCGAAGAAGACGTATCCGGTCGAGAAGACCGACGCCGAGTGGCGCGCCGCGCTCGCGCCGCACGAGTACGAAGTGCTCCGCAAGGCGGGCACCGAGCGGCCCGGCTCTTCGCCGTACGAGTCCGATCCGACCGTCGGCGTCTACACGTGTCGAGCGTGCGGCGCCGAGCTCTTCCGCAGCGAGACCAAGTTCGACGCGCACTGCGGCTGGCCTGCGTTCTACGCGCCGCTCGCGAAAGAACGCGTCGAGTACGTGGAAGATCGATCGATGTTCGGCGTCCGCACCGAGGTGCGCTGCGCGAACTGCGGCTCGCACCTCGGCCACGTGTTCGAGGGCGAGGGCTTCGAGACGCCCACCGACCAGCGCTACTGCATCAACGGCGTCGCGCTCAAGCTCGTCCCGAAAGGCTGAGCGATGAGGAATCGAGCTTGGATCGCGTCGGCCCTGTTCGTCGCCGCGTGCGGCACCAGCACGACTCCACCCGACGACGCAGCGAGCAACGCAGATGCGGCGCGCTTCGCCGACGCTGCAGTGACGACCGACGCAGGCATCGACGGCGGGGGCGTCGTCGACGACGCAGGCCACACGAGCGACTCAGGCGCGGTGGTCTGTACTTCCGCGACGCCCTGTTCGTGCGCGGCCTCGGCGAGCTGCGCATTCACTTGCCCGGGCGGAGACTGCACCTATCAATGCGCGGCGGGATCGCACTGCGACCTCTCGTGCGCGGGCGCCGACTGCACGACGAACTGCGCGCCGGGCGCGACCTGCAGGATCGACGACTGCGGCAGCGGCGACTGTCGTACGAACTGTGGCGCGGGCGCGACGTGCATCGTCGCCGACTGCAGCGGCGGCGATTGCATCACCGACTGCACGGCGAGCGGTTCGAGCTGCGACGTCACGTGCTCTGGCGGCGACTGCATGACCGCATGTGGCAGCGGTGCGAGCTGCGACGTCACGTGCACGAGCGCGTGCTCCATCACGTGCGCCGCCGATGTCGCGACGTGCCTGCAGTCGTGCACCGACACGGACTGCACGCGGACCTGAGCGTGATTCAGCGGGATCGGAACTGCGCGCCGAGATCCTTCGTCAGGTTCTTCTGGTGCGCTTCGATCGTGCCGCCGCCGATCTCGAGCAGCTTCGCGTCGCGCCAGAGGCGCTCGACGGGGAACTCCTTGCAGTAGCCCGCGCCACCCATGACCTGGATCGCATAGTCCGCGACCATCTTGCCGACGGGCGCCGCGAAGAGCTTGGCCGCGTCGCTGCCGATGCGGGCGCGTCGATCCGCCGACACATCGCGCGCGACGTTGTACGTGAGCGCCTTGGCCGCCTCGGTCGCTGCGTATCCCTCGGCGATGTAGCGCTGGATCTGTCCGTAGTCCGCGATCGGCTTGCCGAACGTCTTTCGCTCGTGCGCGTAGCTCAACATGATCTCGACGCAGCGATCGGCGATGCCGCAGCTCATGGCGGCGAGCGTGAGGCGCTCGATCTCGAGGTTACGCATCATGTGCGTGACGCCGCCGCCGACCTCGCCGAGCAGGTTCGCCGCGGGTACGCGGCAGCTCTCGAAGATCAGCTCGCTCATCGTCGAGCCGCGCATGCCGAGCTTGTCGATGTGCTCGCTCGTCGAGAAGCCCTGAGAGGAGCGATCGACGACGAACGACGTCAGCCGGCCGTCGACCTTCGCGTAGACGAGGAAGCAGAAGCCCTCGACGCCGTTCGTGATGTACGTCTTGGTGCCGTTGAGCACCCAGTGATCGCCGTCCTTGCGTGCGGTCGTCTGCATGCCGAGGACGTCGGTGCCGGCGCCTGGCTCGGTCATGCCCATGCCGGCGATCCACTCGCCGCTGATGACCTTGGGCAGATACCTCTTCCTCTGCGCGTCGTTCGCGGAGTGGAAGAAGTTGTTCACGAAGAGCATCGAGTGCGCGAGGTACGCGAGCGTGAAGCCCGGGTCCGACTTCGCCAGCTCGTGATGGACGATGACCGCGGCGACCGTGTCGAGCCCCGCGCCGCCGTGCTCTTCGGGGACCGTGATGCCGAGCAGTCCGAGCTCGCCGAGCTTCGCGAAGAGCGCCCGATTCAGGGTGCCTTTTCGATCGTGCTCGGCCGCCTGCGGCTCGACCTCGTTCTTGGTGAACTCCGCGATCGTCTTGCGGAGAAGGCGGTGCTCGTCGGTCGGGTTGAAGAGGGCATCGGAAGGAGCGTGGGACGACATGCGATGGAGGTTTCCTACCCGCGAGCATGACAGACCGCCACGGGGTGTGCCTTTCCTCCGCGGTTCGTGTAGATCGCGGCCTGCTTTGCGAGCGCGCCTGGCCATCGTCTTGTTCGTCTCCGCGTGGGCATGGCCCTGCGCGGCGCAGGACTTGACGCCTGCGGAGGCGACCGATTCGTCTTCGTCTTCGTCTTCGTCTTCGTCTTCGTCTTCGGCGGCCGCCGTCGTCGCGGAGCCTGCGGCTCCGGAAGGCCTCTATCTCGTCGCGGCGCTCGGTGGAGACGCGCCCGAGGCGCTCTCGGCCGAGGCGTGCGATGCCGTGCGCGCGACGCTCGCCGCCGAAGGCTTCGGCGTCGTGGATCCCGCCGACGTCGCCACGATCTCGCCCGCTCGCTTCGAAGGCGCGCGCCGGCTCGACGATCTGCGGCCCATCGCGACCGAGCTGGGCGCGACCGGCATCGCGACGGTCGCCGTGTGGACGAGCGACGGCGCCGCGAGCAGCGTGATCGTGTCGATCGCTCCCGGCGAGCGCAGCTTCAGCGCGACCGAGACGGTGTCCACGTCGCTCGCCGAGAGCGCACGCGACGCCGTTCGTGCGGCGCTCGCCCGTCAGCGTGACGCCATCCTGGTCGGCGGCGGAAGCACGCGCGCGCACGACACCACCACACGACCGGCGGATCCGACGCCGCCTCCGCCGACCAACGGCGTCATCCAGAACGGTCAGCTCTTCGGCGTGATCGGCCCGGCTTTCCTCGCCGCGGTCGGCGCGGCCGGCATCGGCGGCGGCATCTACGCGTCGGTCGACGAGATGTGCGATCAGCGCAACCCCATCACGCACGTCTGCGTGAGCGGCACACGACCGAACTACGCGCTCGGCGTGATCTTCATCGCAGCGGGCACCCTCGCGCTCGCGGGCGCGATCCTGTGGTGGATCCTCGGCTCCGACAGCGAAGAAGTGAGCAGCGGCCCGCGCATCGACATCGTCATGTTGCCCGAGGGCGGCGGCTACGTCGGTACGCGGGGGACGTTCTGATGCGCGCGCTCTTGTTCGTCTTCGTGGTCGGCGCGCTCGCGAGCGGGTGCCTGCGCAACAAGTTCGATCTCTGCGCGCAGTCGCCGCCCGATCCGAATTGCGCCTATCTCGATGCGCAGACCGTCGGCGACGCCGGCACCGATGCGAGCTCGGACGACGCGGGCACCGACGGCGACTGAGCTACTTCGCGCGGTGCTCCTGGCTCAGCTCGACCACGTGCAGCACGAAGCTGCGTAGCGCCGACTCGGCCCGTGGCGCGAGGAGCGCTCCGATGCGAGCGATGAGGTACTCCTTGCGCGCGAGCTCCTCCAGCGCCGGTGGGTCGTCGATCTCCGCGAGAGATTCGAGCAGATCCACGCAAGCGAAGAGCAGCAGCGCCAGCTCCTTGGACTCCGCCGGAAACGTCCTGCGCAGGTGCGCCAGCGCTTCGGCTTCGCGCGCATCGATGTCCGCTTCTTTCTCTTTCGCACGCGTCGCCGCCGCACGCAGCGCTTCGTCGAACTGCGCCGTGCTCTCCGCCTCCATGCGCGCGAGCGTTCGCTCCACCGCATCGGCCGAAGGTCCCACGCGCGGCCGACGCGGCGCGCTCCCCGTCAGATTCGCGATCGCGCGCACGCCGCCGAGCACGGCCTCGCCGGCCTTGTCCTTCACGGCGTCCGCGAGCTTGTCGCGCAATGTCTCGGCGCTGATCTGCTCGACGCTCTCGATCATGCCCACGCCCCGCCGCGCGATGTCGGCCTTCTCGTCCTCGTCCATGCGCGCCGAGTGTAGGATGCGCTCCAGCGTATGACGAAGGGGCGACTCGAGGCGTTCTCCGATGGAGTGATCGCGATCATCATCACGATCATGGTGCTCGAGCTGCGCGTGCCTCACGGCGGCGACTGGGAAGCGCTCGCGCCTCTGGCGCCCGTGTTCCTCGCGTACGTGCTGAGCTTCGTGCTGGTCGGCATCTACTGGAACAACCATCACCACATGCTCCACGCGGTCGACCGCGTGAACGGCCGCATCCTGTGGGCGAACCAGGGCCTGCTCTTCGCGCTCTCGCTCGTTCCTTTCGCGAGCGCTTGGATGGGCGAGGAGCACGGCGAGCCACTGCCGACCGCCGTGTACGGCGCGGTGCAGCTCGGCTGCGGGTTCGCCTACAACCGGCTGGCCATCGAGATCCTGCGCGAGCAGGGCCCGGACGGAAAGCTCGCGCGAGCGCTGCACGGGACGACGGACCGCAAGGGCCTCGCCTCGCTCTGGCTCTACCTGGCCTCGGTGCCGCTCGCGTTCGTGAGCCCGTGGATCTCCGATGCGCTCTTTCTGACGGTCGCGCTCATGTGGCTCGTACCGAACCGAGAGATCGAGAAGGGCGTCGAGAGCCCAGCGGTCGGGAACGGCGAAGAATGAACGAGGCGGTCCTCGACCGAGCCATCCTGGCCTGAGCGCCGTCCAACTTCCGGTCGCAGTGCGCCGCCGCGCGGGTTGGGGGCGTGGAGAAAGCACGGTTTCGTGCGGTGTCGCGATCGCAGAAGCGCCTCTGCCGAGGTGGCGCCCCGCTTGCTGAGCACCCAGGCGGAGGACGCCATGCTCGAACGCAACATCGCACTGCTCGCGCTCACGGTCACCGCCTTGGCCTGCGCGCCGCCGGATGCGTCGTACGAGAGCACCGCCTCTGAGATCACGGTCTGCGGTCACGGTCCGACCGTCGAAGGCATCGACGTCTCGTCGTGGCAGGGCGGGATCGACTGGCACGCTGTCGCGAGCTCGGGCATTCGCTTCGCCATCGTGCGCATCGGCGACGGCTACGGCGGCGACGCTCAGTTCGCGGCGAACTGGGAAGGCACGCGCGCGAACGGTCTGATCCGCGGCGCCTACCAGTACTTCGAGCCCGGCGACGATCCGATCCGTCAGGCGGACATCGTCGTCGCCGCCGTCGGACGCCTCGGACCGGGAGATCTCCCCGTCACGATCGACGTCGAGGCGCCGTCGCCCAGCGTCTCGCCCGCGACGTACGCCGCGCGCATCCACCAGTGGGCCGATCGCGTGACCGCAGGCACCGGCAAGGCGCCGATCATCTACACGGGTCGCTACTACTGGGACCCGTACGTCGCGACGAGCGACTTCGCGGGCAACCCGCTCTGGCACGCGCAGTACACGAGCGCGGCGTGCCCGAACATCGACGACCGCTGGAGCGACTGGGCCTTCTGGCAGTACACGTCGACCGGCTCGATCCCGGGCATCGCGGGCAACGTCGATCGCAATCGCTTCAATGGCACGTACGCGCAGCTGCAGGCGCTCGCCAACGTCGCGACCTGTTCGGCTCACTGCGAGGGCAGCACGATCGTGGACGCGACGTGCGGGCGTGGCGATTGCGCGGCGTTCGGATCGCGCTGCGTCGACGATGCGCTCGGTGCGCGCTGCGCGTTCTTCGCGTGCCCCGACACCGGCGACACGACCGTGTGCTTGCCCGACGGCCACACGATCGGGAACTGCAGCAACGGAGCGGTCACCACCGGCGACTGTGCGGCGTACGGCTCGCGCTGCACCGCGACCGGCGGCCCACCGCGCTGCGCGTTCTTCGCGTGCCCCGACGTCGGCGACACCACCGTGTGCCTGCCCGACGGCCACACGCTCGGCACCTGCCACGACGGTGCGATCACGACGGGTGACTGCGCGGCCTACGGCGCGTTCTGCTCGACGCAGTCGGAGACCGGCGCCGTCGCGGGTCATTGCGCGAGCGTGTTCTGCGTGGCGCAGGCGAGCGACGTGCCCGTCGCGCACGACACGTGTCTGCCGAACGGCCAGCTCGTGCACTGCACGGACACCGGCGGCATCGAGAACGCGCGTGACTGCGCGGCGGGGACCACGTGCATGGACGTCGCCGGCGTCGGGCGCTGCGTCGATCCGCACGCGCCGATGGCGACGCCCGACGCGGGCCCGGGCGGCACGATGGGCGGTACCCACACGGATGCGGGCACCAGCTCCCACGCCGACGCGGGCGTGCCGAGCACGATGGGTGGCGACGGCGGTGTGGTGGCGCGCGGCGATGCATCGAGCACCACCATGCACGACCCGATGCGCGCGGCGCCGCAGATGAGCGGATGCAGCATCGCCGTGGGCGCGCGGAGCTCGACCGCCGGCATCGGGCTCGGGCTGCTCGCGCTGGTCCTCGGTCGACGTCGACGCGGAGCGAGTGAGCGCGCGCGTCGCTGACGCGGCTGGTGCTGGGCTCTGGGTGCGTACGCACTGCGTACGCGCCGTGAGCGAGAGAGAGCGATCAGAAGCCGCCACCGACGAACAACGCGAGCGCACCGAAGAGCGCGCGCAGCTCGTCGAAGCTCGCCTGCGTGTCGAGCGCCGCGCTCGCGCCGTGCTGGATCACTTGCATCGTCTCGAGCGGGCGCGCGAGCCCCAGCGACACGATCGTCGGGCTCTGCGCGAGCTGGGGCAAGAGCGGCTGCGTCGCCGCGACGAACCCCTGCGCCTGCGACGTCGTCGGGAAGTCGAGCTCGACGTGAATCGCGCTGCCCTGCCCCGAGCGCATCACCGTGGCGCGCGCGGCAGTCACGCCCATGCTGGCGAGCATCGGAGGCGCGCTCGTGGTCTCCACGCGCGCCAGCTCTCCGAGGGGAGACGCGAGCGAAGGCTCGATCGGATCGGAGGGCGCGTCACGTCGCGCCTCGTGATCGCGGGCCACGGCGAGGATCGCGGGCAGCTCGTCGTCGGGCGCGATCACGGCCTCGTGATCGGCGGTGAGCACGATCGCATACGGCGTGGCCGACGAGATCTCGCCCGGAAGGATCGCCGACGCGATGCCTTGTCCTCCGCGCCACACGAGCGCCTGTCCATCCGCTCGCGCCATCTGTGCGAGCAGCGCGCGCGCCCCCGCCGCGTCCTGGTGATGTCGCAACACCACGCGCCAGCGCGAAGCCGCCGGTCCTCCCTGCCACGACGAGACGGCGCCGCTCGTCGAGACCATCACGTCGAGGTCGCGGATCGGATCGAACGAGGCGCCGCGCGCGAGCTCTTGGAAGAGCGGCGAGCTGCGCCAGAGGGTCGAAACGTCGGCCGCGATCGGCGTCCCGCGGATCGAGGCGCAGTCGATGCGCAAGAAGAAGCCGCGCGGCACGTGAACGAACGTCATCGCCGGCCCGCTCGGCCGGATGCGCGCGACCTGCGGGGTCGTGGCAGCGCCACAGCCGCAGAGGAGCATCGCGAGCGTCACGAGCGTTCTTCGTGTCACGAGCGTTCTGGCTCAGAACGTCAGCGTGAGCGCGCCGCCGCCGCCCGTCGGCCCGCCCCACGGCTGGAGGCGCGCGGTGCCCAGCTCCCAAGCGCGAACGAGCCCGCGCGTGTGTGCGTGCACGGCCGTCGCGGAGATACCGATCGCGATCGACGCGGTCTCGAGCACACCGCCGGTGATCGCGAGCGCGGCGGCGGCATCGCACCGTCCGCCGAAGTCACACAGGATCGCTAGGAGCGCGCCGGTGAGCAGGCCGATCATACCGAGCGGCCCTGTGATCGCGGCAGTGACGTGAAGCGCGATCGAAGTGCCGAAGCTCGGGCGCGTCGACGGATCACGGACGGGCGCCGGCACGTACACGACCGGCGCCGGCGCGGCGTACGTCGTCGTCGGCGGCGGCGGGACGGCGGCGACTGGTGGCGCAGGGACCTCGCTCGTCGTCGTGGTCACCGTGACCGTGGCTTCGACCTGAGACGGGGTCGCCACGGGAGGTGCGAGCTCGTCCGCCGCCGTCTCCTGCGCGCTGACGCGCGCGGGGCCGAGAAGCACGAGGAGGCTCGCGATGGAGAGGAAAGAAGCTCGCATGGGCGGATGATATGCCGTGTCGGCCCGCAGTGGCGCCCCGGCTCGTGCTAACGAGTCGCCCATGCGGATCGAACGATTCTTGGACGACGTCGCCTCCACCGCCATCGAGCGAGCGCTCGGAACGCGCGCGCCGGCGATCTTGCGTCCGACCAACGATCCCAAGAACGGCGACTACCAGGTCAACGGCGTGATGCCGCTCGCCAAGCAGCAGAAGAAGAATCCGCGCGAGCTCGCGGAGCCGGTCGCGGCCGCGCTGCGCGAGCATCCCGCCATCGCCAAGGCCGAGGTCGCTGGGCCGGGCTTCGTGAACGTCACGCTCTCGCCCACCTTCATCGGCGACACGCTGAAGGCGGCGCTCGCCGACGCGCGCGATGGCGTTCCGACGACCGACACCAAGCACCGCGTCATCGTCGACTACTCGAGCCCGAACATCGCCAAGCAGATGCACGTCGGGCACCTGCGCTCGACGATCCTCGGCCACGCGATCTGCGAGCTGCTCTCGTTCGTCGGGCACGACGTCATCCGCGACAATCACATCGGCGACTGGGGCACGCAGTACGGCCTCTTGATCGCGGGCCTTCGCAAGTTCGGCGATCCGAGCGCGGAGATCGATCTCGACGGCCTCGAGAGCCTCTACAAGCAGGCGAGCCAGCTCGCCGAGACGGATGCGTCGTTCGCCGATGCGGCGCGCGCCGAGCTCGCGAAGCTGCAGAAGGGCGATCCGGAGAACCGCGCGCTCTGGGAGCGCTTCGTCGCGATCACGCGCGTCGAGCTCGACAAGATGTACGAGCGGCTCGGCGTGCGCTTCGATCACTGGCTCGGCGAGAGCGCGTACGACGCGATGCTGGAAGGCGTCGCGAAGGATCTGGAAGCCAAAGGGCTCGCGCGACGCGACGAGGGCGCGCTCTGCATCTTCTTCGGCGACGACGCGTGGGCGGACGCACCCGCAAAGCTCCGCAAGCAGAAGGAGCCGTACATCGTCCAGAAGAAGGACGGCGCGTATCTGTACGCGACGAGCGATCTCGCGTGCATCGCGTACCGGCGCGATCACTTCCACGTCGATCGCGCGGTGTACGTCGTCGACGTGCGCCAGAGCCTGCACTTCGAGCAGCTCTTCGCGGTCGCGCGGCACCTGGGGCACACCATGGAGCTCTCGCACGTGGGCTTCGGCACGATCCTCGGCACCGACGGCAAGCCCCTCAAGACGCGCGACGCGAGCGGCAAGACGATCCCGCTCTCGGCGCTGCTCGACGAGGCCGAGCGCCGCGCGCTCGAGCTGATGACGGACGCCAAGGTCGACCTGCCCGCGCACGAGCTGCCGATCGTCGCGCGCTCGGTCGGCGCCGGCGCGGTGAAGTACGCCGACCTCCGCCAGAACCGACTGAGCGACTACCAGTTCGACTGGTCGCGCATGATCGCGCTCACCGGCAACTGCGGCGTCTACATCCAGTACGCCGCGGCGCGCGCTGGAGCGATCTTCCGCAAGGGCGAGATCGACGAGCGCTCGCTCGCGCCGTCGTCGATCCTTCTGGAAGCGCCGCAGGAGATCTCGCTCGCGCGCACGCTCCTGAAGTTCCCCGACGTCGTGCACGCGGCGGCCGAGACGTACCAGCCACACCTGCTCACCGATCATCTCTACGCGGTCGCGAGCGAGCTCAGCTCGTTCTACGAGGCGTGCCCTGTCCTCAAGAGCGAAGGTGCGACGCGCGAGTCGCGTCTCGCGCTCGTCGCGTTGGCCGGTCGGCAGCTGCGACGTGGATTGCGATCGATCGGCGTCGACGTCATCGAGCGAATGTGATCGCCGCGCGGCGTCGAGAGAGCGCGGCGCACGCCGGCTGCGCCTGCATCATGGACAGCCAACGTCGCTTCAGCCTCGCGATCGGGCCCGTCAGATAGCGAGCGCGCAGCGGTGTGCGTCGATCACGGCGCGCCCACGAGCTCCCACTCGAAGCCGACGCCGAGCTCGTCGCCGGGCGCGACGAGGTAGAGCTCGATCGTCTCGGTCGACGCGGTGACGAAGCCGTCGTTCGGGAAGCACACCGTGCCCGATTGCGTCAGCAGCTCGAGCGTCGCCTCCGTGAAACGCCCCTGCGTGTGCTCCGAGCGGCGCACGCACGTGTGGCCGTGGTGATCGACGCAGGGGCTCGTGTGCCCCGTGACCTCGTAGCTCTCGCCTTGGATCGACGTGGTCGCTGCCGAGGTGGGCGCGACGTGGCCGTCCGTATGCACGTGATCGCTCGCCCGCAGGTACGCCTGGTACTGGTCGATCGGTGTGGGGTCGGCCAGCGTGCGGAGCGTGACGTCCGCGCAGACCTGGCGAGCGTCGAGCATCGTCAGCTTCGCGTCATCGAAGAGCGTCTCCGACGTGACGCGATAGTCCGGATGCTGAGGCGCGGGAGTCGAGACCGTGGGTGAAGGCAGAGGGCCTCCGCGCAGGGGGCTCACCATCGCGATCGACTGGTGCGGAAACCGATGCAGTCGGTTGCCCGTGCAAGCGACGAGCGCCGTCGCGAGAAGAACGATCGAAGCGGCGGCGATGCTGCGCACGTCGGGAACATACAGCGCGGTCGAGCGACGGGTCACGAGCGAGCCTCCACTCCGCACCCGAGCCGTGCCATACCCCGGCTCGATGACGCGTCCCGATCACGAGGAGCTGCCAGCTTTCTTCGTCACCGCTGCGCGCGGCACGGAGGTGCCGCTGCGCGACGAGCTCAAGGAGCTGCGCATGCGGAAGGTGCGCGCCGATCGCGGCGGCGTGCGCTTCCTCGGCAGCCACGAGGATGCGCTGCGCGTGTGCCTCGAGTCGCGCATCGCCGTTCGCGTGCTGCTCTCGCTCGCGACGCTGCCGGTGCAGAACCAAGAAGAGCTCTACACCGCGGCGGGCACGGTGGCGTGGGAGCGCATCCTCGACAGCAAGCGCACGCTCGCCGTCTCGGCGGTGAGCAAGGACGAAGCGCTCCGGCACACCGGATTCGTCGCGATGAAGGTGAAGGATGCGATCGTCGATCGCCTCCGCGATCGCGATCACGCGGGCCGCCGTCCCGACGTGAACCGCGACGATCCCGACGTCGGCGTCTTCGTGCACATCGCGAAGGGCGTCGCGAGCTTCTACGCCGACGTGTCGGGTCGCTCGCTCCACGAGCGCGGGTTCCGGCGCCGCATCGGCGATGCCCCTCTCAAAGAGACGCTCGCTGCGGCGGTGCTCCGGCTCAGCGGCTGGGACCGCAAGCGCCCGCTCGTCGATCCGATGTGCGGCTCGGGAACGATCGCGATGGAGGCCGACCTCTGGGCCCGCGAGATCGCGCCCGGTCTGGCGCACGAGCGCTTCGGCATCGAGCGCTGGGCCGATCACGACGCCGCGCGATCCGCTTCGTTCGCCGGCGTGCGCGAGCGCGTGCGTGCCCGTGGCCGCGCGGAGGGTCCGACGATCTTCGCTAGCGACGCCGACCCGGCCGCGATCGATGCCGCCACGCGCAACGCCAAGGAGGCGGGTGCCCACATCCACTTCTCCGTGTCGCGCGCGGCCGACGCCGAGTTGCCCGGCCCGAGCCCGCTGATCGTCGCGAATCCGCCCTACGGCATGCGCCTGGGCGGCGCCGAGCAGGCCATCGACGATCTCGTCGAGCTCACCAAGCGCGCCCGTCCGGCCCGGTTGGCCCTGCTGGGCGCGCAACAGGCCAAGCTCCCGTTCACCGCGGTGTCTGCCCATGCACTGAGCAATGGGCAGCTGGACATCACGCTCTCGGTGTTCGACGCTCTCCCTCAGGGGCACTGAGCGTGCCCCTCGAGCGACCGGCGGAGCCGGCTCGCTCTCACCCCAGGCTCCGTCTCGTCGCTGCGCTCCTCACGAGCGAGCGAACGATTCCGAGCCACGTGCCCCTCCGCGCCGCGACGCTCGTCGAGCGCTCGGTGACCTACCCGCCGACACCGGCATCTTGGGATCTTCCGTGGTTCTGGTAAGCTGCCAGGTGGGCGGATGAACCAACCTGCGTCGAAGTCGACTGCCGTCGATTCTCCGGACAATCTCGTCGGGCGCACGCTGGACGGTCGATTCCGGATCGTGTCCGCGCTCGCGCGTGGCGGCATGGGGGCCGTCTATCGCGCCGAGCAGCTGCCGCTCGGACGATCGGTCGCGATCAAGGTCCTCTCGCTTCGTCACGACGAAGATCAGGACCCCGAGTTCCGCAAGCGCTTCCTGCTCGAGGCCTCGACCGCGGCGAAGCTCACGCACCCGAACACGGTCCGCGTGTTCGACTACGGCCAGACCGACGACGGCCTCTACTTCATCGCGATGGAGCTGCTCGAAGGGCTCACGCTGAAGGAGATCATCGCGAAAGACGGCGCGCTCGATCCCGAGCGAGCGATCGAGATCACCAAGCAGATCGCGCGCTCTCTGCGCGAGGCGCATCGCATCGGCATCGTCCATCGCGACATGAAGCCGGGCAACGTGATGCTCGTGCAGCGCGGCGGCGACGAGACCGTGAAGGTGCTCGACTTCGGCCTCGCGAAGGACACTGGCGGCGCCGAGGGCGAGGTCGAGGACATCACGCAGACCGGCGTGTTCATGGGCTCGCCCAAGTACATGTCGCCCGAGCAGATCCAGGGCGAGAAGCTCGACGCGCGCTCGGACCTCTACTCGGTCGGCGTGATCTTGTACGAGATGCTCGCCGGCAAGCCGCCGTTCCAGCGCGATCAGCCGATGCAGGTCCTCATGGACCACATCCGCGAGATCCCGAAGACGGTGGCCGCGCCCGAGGGACGCGATCCGCTGCCGCTCGGCGTCGTGCACGTCACGATGCGATGCCTCGCGAAGGTCCGCGAAGAGCGCTGGAACGACATGGATCAGTTCCTCCTCGCGCTGAAGGAGGCGATGGGCTCGCCGACGTCGTCGTCGGGCCAGATCGCGGCGATGACCGGCGAATGGGACGCGATGCGCTCGGGCGTGACGTCGCTCGCCGTGACGAGCACGGGCAGTGGCCCCGCGGTGCGTGTCGCGACGGGGATGCCCGAGCCCAGCGTGACGCCTCCGGGCATCTCGCCCTTGCCCGCGATCGCCAGTGCGCCGCCCGCGCGCATGTCGAGCGCGCCGCCGCGGCGGAGCAACACGGGCATGTGGATCGCGGTCGTCGTGCTGCTCTGCGTCGCCGCGGTCGGCGCGTACGTCACGTCGACGCAGACCGCTGCGCCCGCGACGACCGTCGCGACGACGGGCACGCACGCGCCGCCGAGCACGGCGCTGCCGCCGCCCTCGACCACGGTGTCGAGCGGTACGACCATCGAGACGCCGACGCCGCCAGTCCCGACCACGACGATCCGCACGGTCCTCGTGTCACTGCGCTCGCAGCCACAGGGCGCGATGGTGACGCTCGGCGATCGAAGCTACGGGCCGACGCCGACGCAGGTCGAGCTGACGGGTGATCTGGCGGCCGAGGGCGCGACGCTGCACTTCGTGTTCAGCCGCGCGGGCTTCCGCGATTTGCCGATGGACACGACGGTGGCCGGCGACGCGCTGGACGTGAACGCACGCATGGTCCGTCGCCCGGGCGGCGGAGGCGGTGGTGGGCACGACGAGTCGTCCGGCACGGCCACGACGGGCGGCAGCGGCGACACGCACGTCGAAGGCTACCGAGACTCGCCGTACTGAGCGGCGCGCTTCCGGCGTTACCGCGCGGGAAGCAACGTGGAGAGCGCGATGCTCTCGTCGGCGAGCGCCTCGGGAGAAACGACGACGCCTGACGCGATCAGCTTCTTGCTGCCAGCGATCTCCTTGAGCCGGTTCACGCCGATCGCGAACGCGAGCTTGCCTTCGCGCAGATGGAAGGCGACGAACGCGCGCTCCTCGCGCGAGCCGCGATAGACGACTTGGTCGTACTCGCCGACGTGGCCGGCGCTCTGGAGCTTGAGGTCGAACTGATCGCTCCAGAAGAACGGCACGGTGTCGTGCTCTTCGACCTTGCCGAGCAAGTTGGCGACGACGGTCGCGCCCTGCGTCTGCGCGTTGTCGACCGACTCGACGAGCACGTGCTTGCCGCCGAGCGCACGCGCCGGGCCGCACGCGACGTCGCCGGCCGCGTAGATGCCGGGCACGCTCGACTCGCAGTGCGCATCGACGATCACCCCACGGTCCGTCCGCACGCCCGAGCCGTCGAGCCACGCCGTCTCCGGCGTCACGCCGATGCCGACGACCACGAAGTCGCACGCGATGCGATCGCCGTTCGAGGTGACGACCTCTTCGACGCGCCCGGCGCCGCGCAGCTCGCGCACCATCGTGTTGCATCGCAGATCGACGCCGCGCGCGCGGTGTTGCTCGGCATAGAACGCACCGATCTCGGGCCCGAACGCACGCACGAGCGGCTGCGCCATCGCCTCCAGCATCACGACCTCGAGACCTTCGTCGCGACACGATGCAGCGACCTCGGCGCCGATCACGCCCGCGCCGACGACGACCACGCGCTTCTTGCTCACGACCTCGGCGCGGACGGCCCGCGCGTCCTCGAGCGTCCGGAGCAGATGCACGCCCGGCAACGTCGCGCCTTCACACGTCAGCGAGCGCGCGGAGGCGCCCGTCGCGACGATCAGCCGATCGAACGCGACGCGCTTTCCGTCGTCGAGCTCGACCTCGCGCGCGGTCGTGTCGAGCCCTCGCGCGCGGCGACTGGTGATCAGCTCGATCCGATTCTCGTCGTACCAAGTGGGCGCGCGGAAGAAGAGCTTGGCTTCGTCGATCTGGCCGCGGATGAGCTTCTTCGAGAGCGGTGGACGATCGTACGGCCGATCGGGCTCGGCACCGATCAGCGTGATGGATCCTGCCCAACCTCCGCGACGCAGCTGCTCGGCCGCTCGCCCGCCCGCGAGGCTCGCGCCCACGATGACCACCCGCCCGTTCGTCATGGGGCGGCGGTCTAGCAGGCTCGGCGGCGTTCGCGCCGGCCCCGCGAGCCGTGTTACCAACTTCGGTGTGCGCTCTCTCGCTCTTTTCCTCGCGCTCTCCCTGACTCTCGCGGGCTGCCCCAGCCCGAGCTCCGAGCCCGACGATGCGGGCCCGAGCGATGCGGGTCACGACGCACCGCCGCGGATCGATGCTGCCATCTCGTGGACGAGCCCGCCGTTCACCCCGACGGCGGACACGATCGCATACTGCGTCGGCCACGACGACGCGGCGATCGAGGCCCACATCACCGAGCTGCTCTCGCAGCTGACGCTCGATCAGAAGATCGACCTGATGCACGGCGCGTCGGCCGGCGTCGTCGACGGAACGTGGCTGGTCGCGGGCGTGCCCGCTCTCGGCATTCCCGGCCTGCACATGCTCGATGGCCCCCGCGGCGTCTCGCGCTTCACGAACCTGCGCGCGACGGCGTGGCCGGTCGGCATGATGCGCGGCGCGACGTGGGACATCGCGCTCGAGCAGCGCCTCGGTGCGGCGATGGCCGTCGAGCATCGCTCGGCCGGCGCCGACGTGATCCTCGCCCCGACGATCAACATCCTTCGTCATCCGCGCTGGGGACGCGCGCAAGAGACATACTCCGAGGACACGCACCACCTCGGCGAGATGGGCCTCGCGTTCGTGAACGGCGTGCAGAGCCAGCACTTGCTCGCGAGCGTGAAGCACTTCGCTGCCTACTCGATCGAGGACACGCGTCATACGGTCGACGTGGAGATGGACGAGCGCACGCTGCGCGAAGTCTACCTGCCGCACTTCCGCCGCGTGATCATGGACGGCCACGCGGGCACCGTGATGAGCGCCTACAACCAGCTCGACGGGCACTATTGCGACGAGAGCGCGCATCTGCTCACGGACGTGCTGCGCGACGACTGGGGCTACGCCGGGCTCGTGGAATCGGACTGGATCCTCGGAACACATGGGAGCGCGGAGTCGGTGAGCGCCGGGCTCTCGATCGAGATGCCGTTGGCCATGCACTTCCGCTCGCTGCGCAGCGACTACGAGAGCGGCGCGATCGATCAGGCGACGATCGATGCGCGCGTGCGCGAGATCCTGCGCGCGATGTTCTGCTTCGGTCTCGATGCCGCGCCGGCGCGCACGCCCGGAACGCGGATCGACGATCCGACGCAGCGCGAGACGCCGGAGCACCTCGCGCTCGCTCGCGAGGTCGCGCGCCGGGGCTTGGTCCTCTTGCGCAACCAGAGCGCTGCGCTCCCGATCGATGCGGCGGTCCGATCGATCGTGGTGCTCGGCCGCAACGCGACGGAACAGAACATCGGCGACCACGGCTCGAGCGACGTGACCCCGACGGAGGTCGTGACCGCGCTCGAAGGCCTGACCGCGCGCGCCGGTAGCGGCGTCACGGTGACGCACGTGGACGGCACGACGCTCGATGCCGCCGCGATGGCGATGGTGAGCGCGGCCGACGTCGCGATCGTCGTCACGGGCCTGCAGTCGAGCGACGAGGGCGAGGCCGAGCTCACGCACGGCGACCGCGACAGTCTCGACGTCCCAGCGGACGAGGTCGCGCTGATCCACGCGGTCGCGGCGCTCAACGATCGCACCGTCGTGGTGCTCGAAGGTGGCGCCGCACTGATCACGCGCCCGTGGGAAAACGACGTCGAAGCGATCGTCTTCGCGTTCTATCCGGGCTCGCGTGGCGGCGAAGCGATCGGCGACGTGCTCTTCGGAGACTTCGCTCCATCGGGACGACTGCCGTTCAGCATCCCCGTGCTCGAGAGCGATCTGCCGACGTTCGACAACGTCTCGGCGACGGTGACGTACGACTACCTGCACGGCTATCGCTGGCTCGCGCAGCACGCGACCGCGCCGGCGTATCCGTTCGGCTTCGGCCTCTCGTACACGACGTTCGGGCTCACGAACCTGCGCGTCTCGGCGACGACCTTCCATCCGGGCGACACGGTCACGGCGACCGTCACGGTGACCAACCTCGGCGATGTCCCGGCCATCGAGACCGTGCAGGCCTACGTCGCCGCGATGGGGAGCAGCGTGATGCGAGCGCCGGAGGATCTCCGCGCGTTCGGACAGATCGAGCTCGCAGCGCACGCGAGCGGCGACGTCGTGCTCACGCTTCGTGCCGACGACCTGCGCTACTGGGACACGACGATGTCGGCCTGGGCGCTCGAGCCGATCGACTACGAGATCCGCGTCGGCGAGCACGCGAACGACGCGAGCGCGCTGCGCGCGACGATCCACGCCGCGCCCTGATCAGGGATGCATCGAGACGAAAGCGGGCGCAGCGAGTGACGAGAGATCGTTCTCCGCCGCCGCATCACCGAGCAACGTCATCGCGAAGAACGCCGCAGCGACGTCGGACGCGAGCTCGCGCGCCTGCGCGTTGTCGAGATACGTGAAGCTCGCGTGCGGCGGAAGCTGACGCATGGCCATCCCGCAGCCGGCCTCGAACGCAGGCGTCATCCCGGCGATGTCGGAGAACGACCAGTGCCCGGCGTCGGCGACTTCGACGAGCCACGCCGGTCCTGCGATCGACTGGTAGTCGGCTCGGATGATGCGATTTCCCGCATCGCCGATGCTGTTGTCCTCGCTCGCGAGCACGAAGAGATACGGCACGTGGATGCCGGTCGAGGTTCCACCGAACGCAGAGACCGGCGCGGCGACGGCGAGCGCCGCGGTGAAGCGCGCGTCCGACGACACGACCGCGCCGGTGGTGACCGCGCCGAAGCTGTGGCCCATCACACCGACGTGCGCCGCGTCGATGTGACCGCGAAGATCGGCGGGCACCTCGGTCGCGGTCGCATCGAGCAGGCGATCGAGCACGCTCGAGACGTCGCTCGCGCGCACGGCGAGGTACTCGGCACCGAGCGCCGGAAGCATCGTGTCCCACGCCGTGTCTTCGAGGTGATCCGGCGCCGCGACGACGATGCCGTGCGATGCGAGACGCTCGGCGACCTCGGCGAGATCGAAGCGCATGCATCCGTGACAGTGCGAGAAGACGACGGCAGGCCAGCTCGTGGCCGCGGTCGCGGCGGCAGGCGCAGCGGCCGAGTGCGTCTGCGTGCGCGCGCACGTCGCGGGCGCCGAAGCGACGAGCGAAGCGAGCGCGGCCTGATGCGGTGTGCCGGTCTCGAAGGCGCTCATCGATTGCCCGGTCGTGGCGGCAGCGGCCGCGCTCGCGTCGGCCGGATACCAGATCTCGACGGGCAGCATCCGCGCGCCCGTGCGATCGAGCATCGTCGTGCGGACGTTGCCGACCGGATGCGGTCCCGCATTGCCGTAGTCGACGCGGGGCACACCGGCGTCGCGCCAGTCGGCATCGCGCGTGAAGGCGTCGGGGCCGCCGTCGGTCCGCACGATCACGGCGTCCGTTCCCGCGTCGTCGGACGTGGCCGCGTCGGGCGCGGCAGCTGCCGGCGTGCACGAGAGGAGCAAGAGCCAAGAAGCGAGCGCCGACTTCCGCATGCCCTCTCGTAGCACGGCGCTCACGTGCGCCGGAAAACGAGCGCGAGGTTGTTGGCCGGCATGGTGATCCGTTCTTCGAGACGCAGCCCGTTCGCGCTCGCTTCGAGGGCGACGTCTTCCAGATCGCGCACGCCCCAGCGCGGGTTGCGCTCGCGTTTGAGCCACGCGTCGAACTCGACGTTGCTCGGCGAGAGCTCGCCACCGATGCGATACGGCCCGTAGGTCACGAGCACGCCCTGCGACGGCATCGCGGCCGCGCCGCGCATGAGCGCCGGCAACGTCTCGGGAACGGAGGCGTGGATCATGTTGATGCAGACGAGCGCGTCGAAGCGCAGCGCAGGCCACGGCGCGAGCACGTCGAGCACGACCGCGGGCTTCACGTTCGAGAGGTCCGCGGCGCGCTCGTCGATCTCCGCGAGCGCGTCCTCGCTGGCTTCGGTCGGCTGCCACACGAGCTGCGGCAGCTGCGCGGCGAAGTGCGCGACGTGCACGCCGGCGCCGCTCGCGATCTCGAGGATGGTCCCACGAGCGGGCAGCACGCGCGCGAGCACGTGGAGGATCGGATCCCGATTTCGGAGCGCGGCACCGGACGGCTGAGAGAGCATCGCCGCGCATCGTAGTACGCTCGCGGCATGCGCTTCCTGCACACCATGCTGCGTGTCCGCGATCTCGACGCCTCGCTCGGCTTCTTCTCCGATCTCGGCCTGCGCGAGAGCCGCCGACGCGAGAGCGAGCAAGGTCGGTTCACACTCGTGTTCCTCGATACGGGTGCGAGCGGCGACGCGGCCGAGATCGAGCTCACGTACAATTGGGATCAGAAAGAGCCCTACCCCACCGGACGATTCTTCGGTCACCTCGCGTTCGAGGTCGACGACATCTATGCGACGTGCGCGCGTCTGGCCGAGCGTGGTCGCATCATCCATCGCCCGCCGCGCGACGGCCGCATGGCGTTCGTGAAGTCGCCCGATGGCCAGTCGATCGAGCTGCTCCAGAAAGGCGACGCTCTGCCTCTCGCCGAGCCCTGGAAGAGCGCGCCGAACATCGGCGAGTGGTAGCGGCTCAGTCGACGCGCAGCTCGACGAAGGCAGTGATCTGCCAGACGTGCCGCAGCTCCGACGCGCTGCGGAAGTCGCCTTGCCAGTCGTAGATGGCGCGGCGCGCGTCGCCGCGATCCACGTGCAGCGCGAGCACGCCGAGATCGATCGGGAACGCCTGGTCCCAACCGAAGGCCTCGGTCAGATGCCACTTCATCTGGATCGACTGCGTCGTCTCGGTACCGAAGTTCCCGTCGTGCAGTACGTCCCAGCCCGGCATCGCCCAGACGCGACCGCGTAGCTCGACGAGACGCGCCTCGTACCAGACGTCGAGGCCCGCCGCGGCGCCGGCCACGATCGAGAGCGGACGATTCTCCGGATCGTTGACGCCGTTGTGGATCGTGATCGCCGTGACCGATCCGTAGAGCGGCGAGCCGAACACCGCGACGCGGAACGGTGAGCCGTCGAGGTGGTTCACGAGGTCGTGCCGGATCGAGTGGATGCCGTCGAACTGCTGATAGAAGTGCAGCGGCGTGAGCATGTGATCGTTCGCCGTGCCCATGAGCACGTACGACACGCGATCGCCGAGCTGGAACTCCTCTTCGTCGATCACGCGCTCGTCCGGGTTGGGGCGCTCGATGCCGGTGTCGTTGGGCGTGACCCCGCTGAAGAAGTGGCGGAAGAGCCTGGAGACCTGTCCGGCGCCCTCCCACTCCTCGGCCTCGACGTCCGGCGGCGGCAAGTGGCGATCGCCATCACGGCCGTTCGCCGCGGCGATCGCATCGTCCACCTCGTTCACGAAGTGCTGGCGGCGCTGTGGCTCGAGCGCGCGATCGGACTGGGCGCTCGCGATCGGTGCGAACGCCGCACAGACGAGGACCGAACAGAGAGCACTGCGCCACATCGCAGGCTGGGCATCAGCATGCGATGTGCCCCGAAAACCCCTGCGATATCAGCGCGGCCTACGGGGCAACGCGTCTCAGGTGTGCGCTCAGACGGCGAGCAGCGCGTCGACGAAGCGGTCGAGGTCCGCCTTCGAATGCCGCTCGGTGACCGCCACCAAGAAGTCGCGATCGCGATCGGCGTAGAACTTCCCGAGCGGCACGCCGCCGAGGATGCCCTTCGCGCCGAGCGCCGCGAGCAGCGGTGCGGCCTTGCCCTCGTTGCGACGCACGACGAACTCGTTGAACGTCGGCGCGCTCGCGGGCAGCGTGTACTTGCCCGTCGCCGCGATCCGGCCCTTTAGGTACTCGGCCTTCGAGAGACACGCGCGGCCGGCCTCGTCGAAGCCCTTGCGACCGAGCATCGACGTGCGGATCGTGAACGCGAGCGCGACGAGGCCGTGGTTCGTGCAGATGTTGCTCGTCGCCTTCTCGCGACGGATGTGCTGCTCGCGCGTCGAGAGCGTGAGGACGAAGCCGCGCGCACCGTCGTGATCGACCGTCTCGCCGACGAGGCGCCCCGGCATCTTGTTCACGTGCTCCTTGCGGGTCGCGAACAGGCCCACGCCCGGACCGCCGAGCTGCGGCGGCAGCGCGAGCGCTTGGCCCTCGCCGACCGCGATGTCCGCGCCGAACTTGCCGGGCGGCGCGAGCAAGGACATCGCATAGGGCTCGGCCGTCGCCGTCACCATGAGCGCGCCGTGCTTCGTGCAGATCGCGCGGATGGCGGCGAGATCCTCGACCCCGCCGAGGAAGTTCGGATAGCCGACGAGCACCGCCGCCGTCTGATCGTTCACGTGTGCCTCGAGCTCGGCGAGGTCCGTGCGACCGTCGTCGTTGAGGCGGACGAGATCGAGCTCGGGCTTGCCGTCGTCGATGTTGTGCAGATACGTGTAGATCGTCTCGCGGTACTCGGGGTGCAGGCCCGCGCTCAGCACGACGCGGCTCTTGCCCGTCACGCGCCGCGCCATCGTCACGGCCTCGGCCGCGGCGCTCGCGCCGTCGTACATGGACGCGTTCGCGACCTCCATGCCGAGCAGCTCCGCGACCATCGTCTGGAACTCGAAGATCGCCTGCAGCGTTCCCTGCGCGACCTCGGGCTGGTACGGCGTGTACGCCGTGTAGAACTCGCTGCGCAGGAGCAGCTGATCGACGGCCGGCGGGATGTGGTGGTGATAGAGGCCGGCGCCGAGGAACGAGAGCGCACGCACCGAGTCGTTCTTGTTCGAAAGCGCCTCGAGGTGGCCCATCAACGACGCCTCGTCGAGCGCGGGCTCGATCGCGAGCGGTCGGTTCAGGCGATACGCGGGGGGCACGTCGTCGAAGAGCGCGTCGATGGACGGCGCTCCGATCGCGGCGAGCATGCTGTCGATCTCGGACTGCGTGTGGGGCAGGTAGCGCATACGGCGGCCGGAGGTTGAACCGAAAACGGCGCCGGATCGAGCCCTTCTCGCAAGTCTCGTTTCACTCGGAAAAACGGGGCTACTGCTGGAAGATCGGGCCGGCGTCGCCGGTCGGACCGGCATCGGGGCTCGCGCCGGAATCGTAGGCCGGTGATGCACCGCAGCCGCCGCAGCCGCAGGCGGCAAAAAACACAAAAGCCGCGATGACGGCGGATGCGATCATCACGAGGCCGCCCGCGGTCATCGCCTTGCGGGCGAGCGACGGCGCGGCGACGGCACCACGCGGGTCCCGGCCACAGAACAGGCAGACCGCATCGCTCACCGCACATCGCCGACCACAACCACATCGAATCTGGCTCATCGCACCCTCCGCGATGGCTCTCTGCGATGGGCGTGCCACGCGTTTTGGGCCGCGATCGACGAGATCTGTGCCCGGCTGAGCCATTCCGGCTGCGTCGCTGGGGTCTGACGATCTCAGAGCGGGATCGCCAAGTCGGCCAGCACCGCGTCGGCGAGCTGTGCGGCGCGGCGGATGTCGCTGCGGGCGGTCTCGTCGGCGGCGATCGCCGTCAGGCGCCGTCGCGCCGGCGTGAAGTCCGCGCGATCGCGCTCCCGCGTATCGAGCGCGGCGCCGTCGAGCGATCGCGCGATGATCAGCAGAGCCTGCGCGGCGCGAGGTGCGAGATCGGGGTCGCGTCCGGCCGCGATCTCCGCGAGCGGCGCGAGCGCATCCTCCGGCGCATGCAGGCGCGTCGTCGCGACGACGGCGAGCGCGCGAACCGCGATCGGCGTCTCCGGAGTCAGCCGCGCGAGGATCGCGGCATCCCCCACGCGATCGACCACGCGCGCGAGCTCGAGCGCGTCCGTGTCGTGCGCGGCGAGCAACGGATCGATCGACTGCGCGCTCGCGACGGCGACCACGAGGACGAGCACGACGGTGAGCGAGAGCGAGCGCACGAGCCGACTCTACCTCGGTCCCGCGTCCTCGAGCTGCGCCGCGAGCGAGGCCAGCTCTTCGATCGTCAGCGTCTCGGCACGGCGGATTCCATCGATGCCGGTCGCCGCGAGCGCCGCATCGATGCGATCGATCGGCAGATCGCGCGAGAGCGCGTTGCGCAGCGTCTTGCGGCGCGAGCCGAAGCCGGCATGCACGACACGCACGAAGCTCGGCGTCTCTTCCGCGCGCGCGACGGCCCGCGGCACCAATCGCACGACCGCGCTGTCGACCTTCGGCGCCGGATGGAACGCGCCCGCCGGTACCTTGAGCAGCGAGCGCACCTCGAAGGCCGCCTGCACGAAGACGCTCGGCATGCCCCACTCTTTCGTTCCGGGCGATGCGACGAGCCGATCCCGCACTTCCTTCTGTACCATCAGCACGGCCTGCGTGAGCGCGCGGCGATGGCGACCGAGGTTCGTCATGATCGCGCCGGTCGCCGCGTACGGCAGGTTGCCCGCGAGCGCGTATGGGCCGTCTTTCGCGAGCGATGCGAGATCGATCTCGGCGGCGTCGGCCTCGATGACCTCGAGCGCAGCGTCGCCGAAGTCCGCGCGCAGCACCGCGATCATGTCGCGATCGCGCTCGACCGCGGTGACGCGTGCGCCTCGCCGCAAGAGCGCCGCCGTCAGCGTGCCGAGCCCAGGACCGAGCTCGACCACGTGCGCGCCGCTCGCGGGGACCGCCGCTTCCGCGATCGCTTCGACCACGCTGCGCGCGACGAGGAAGTTCTGCGAGAACGATCGCTTCGGTTGGAGGCCGTGGCGCGCGAGCGCCTTGCGTGGGTCTTCCCACGCGTCGATCGGAGACGTCATGCTGCGCGACGCGCCCCGCGCTCCAGCGGAGCCAGCACCGTGGCCGGCGCCTCCGATGCGCGCACGACGATCACGCGTGCGCCGAGCGAGCCGAGGAGCGTGCGCATGTCGACGACGCGTCGACGCTCGCCACGGGCGTACACGTCGAATACCAGCTTCTCGGTCCCGGTCTTCGGCTCCGGCGCGAAGCTCGGCGCGTCCGGCACGAACACCGTCAGCGCGTGGCCGCGCATCGCGAGCAGCTTCACGGCGCTGACGAGCGGCGTCGGATCTCCGATGCCGTCGAGGTCCGTGATCACGCCGATCGACGCGGGCCCCTTCGTGCGTGCGCCGATCTCGCGGAGCGCGGCGGCGAGCCCGGGCGCCTTGGCGCCGTCACGCGGGTCGGCTCGGTAGGGAAGCGGGATGCCGCGCGCCTTGCAGAAGCGGCGCAAGAGCGCGCTCGCGGGCGTCGACGCGACGACGGTCGGGCTCTTGTGAGCTTCGACGTTCTCGTTCTGCGCGAGGACCTTCTGCACGTGCCGCAGCATGAGCGGCACGTTCCACTCGCTCCGGTTCAGGACGAAGTCGATGCCGTCTTGCTGGCGCAGGTAGCGACCGACCACACCGATCACGTCGAGCTCGTCGGCGTCGGTGAGATCTTCGTCGACGACCTCGGTCGCCGCGAGGAGCGCATCGAAGATCCGCAAGAGCTGCGCCGGCCCGTCGTGCGCGGGCACGTGCGAGAGGATGCGACCATCGATCGTGAGCAAGCCGACCTGATCGCCGGCCGCGAGCCCGCGTCGTGCGTGCGCCGCGATCGCTTCGATCGCGTGATCGAGCTTGCGCGCACCGAGCACGCCGCCGCGCATCGTGCCGCTCACGTCCAGCACGACGTAGCGCGTCTCTTCGACCTCTTGCTCGACCTCGCGCACGAGCAAGCGTCCGCGACGCGCGGTGGCCTTCCATGCGATCTGCTTGAACGCATCGCCCGGCACCATCTCGCGGATCTCCTTGAGCTCGGTGCCGCCACCGCTCGCGACGAGGCTCGCGCCGCTGCGCTCGACGGTGACACCGGTCTGCGCTCGCACCGATCGCTGCACGCGCGCGGCCGCTTGCGGCAGCACCTTGATCACGAGCGGGTTCGGGAAATAGAGCGGCACCTCGAAGAGCCCGAGCGGGCCCGAGAGCGTGACGGCCAGGCCATGCAGCACGACGCGGCCCGCCGCCTGCGCGACGAGGCGGAACGAGAGCTCCGCGCGCGAGCCGGGAGACACCTCGATCGCGAGCGGCTCGTCGTCCTCGAGCGTCGCGCCGCCGGGGATGATCGGCTCGACGTTGGTCAGACGCAGGAAGTCTTCGCCGCGATGACGCACGAAGCAGCGCACGTCGAACGGTGTGCGCGGCACGACCGCACCGCCGCCCGCGCCCGGATCGCCGTGGGCGAGCCACCATGCGAACTCGAGCCGCTCGCGCCGCACCCGACGCCCGAGCGGGATGGTCATCATCAACGCGATCGCGAGCAGTACGGCGATCGCGCCGCCGAGGATCGCGCCGAGCGGCGAAGCGAGCAACGCGCCGAGCACGATCATCGCGCCGGCGGCCAAGCAGAGCGCGCTCGCCGTTCGCGTGGGGATCGGAAGCAATCAGGCCTCGCGCCGGTGCGGAACGTCGGCGAGCGCCTTCTGGACCAGATCCTGACGGTTCGTGCCTTCCATCTCGGCCTCGGGCGTGAGCACGAGGCGATGGGCCAGCACGGGGACCGCGAGCGCCTTCACGTCGTCGGGCAGCACGAAGGGCCGGCCCGCCACGAGCGCGCGCGCACGCGCCGCGGACACGAGCGCGAGCGACGCGCGCGGCGAGACCCCAAGCAGCACGCGCGCTTGTTGCCGCGTGTACGTCGCGAGCCGCACGACGTAGTCGAGAATCTCTTCTTCGACGTGCACGCGCATGACGAGCGCCTGCAGCCGCCGCACCTCGCCGTCGTCGAGCACGCGACGGGCCTCGGGGCTTCCCTCGAGGAAACGACGCAGCACGGTCTTCTCGTCGCGCGCAGCCGGGTAGCCGATCATGATCCGGACGAGGAAGCGATCGATCTGCGCCTCCGGCAGCGGGTACGTGCCTGCCTGCTCCACCGGGTTCTGCGTCGCGAGCACGTTGAACGGCGCCGGCAGCGGCCGCGTGTCGCCCTCGATCGTCGCCTGGTGCTCCTGCATCGCCTCGAGCAGCGCGCTCTGCGTCTTGGCGGGCGCGCGGTTGATCTCGTCGCCGAGCAGCACGTTCGTGAAGATCGGCCCTTCACGCAGCGTGAAGGTCCCTTCCTTCGGCGAGAACACGTAGGTGCCCGTGATGTCGGCCGGAAGAAGATCGGGCGTGAACTGGATGCGCCGGAAGTTGCTGCCGAGCGTCGATGCGAACGCCTTGCAGAGCGTCGTCTTCGCGACACCGGGCACGCCCTCGAGAAGCGCGTGCCCGCGCGCGAGCAACGTCACGAGCAAGAGCTCGGGAACCGTCCGCGTGCCGACGTAGACGCGCTGCACCTCGTCGATCACCGCGTTGGCCCGCGTCGAGACCTCGGCGAGCTCGTGCGGCTCGATCGGGCCCGCATCTCGGAGAGAGCCGTCGCTCATGACGACCGGCCTTCAGCCAATTGCCCCCGCCTCACGCGGGCGAGCAGCGCATCGCCGCGCGACACGATCGACGCCATGCGCGTCTGCGCGATCGGATGATCTCCGGCGTTGCGCTCCGCGCGCTCTTCCGCACGCGACAGCTCGAGCAGCAGCGCGCGCGCCGACTCGACCTCCGACACCGAGAGCCCTCGCTTCTGCATCGCCTGCACCACGTCCATCACCGAAGAGCGACCCGCGAGCCCGAGGCGCGCATGGAGCTCCGTCTCGAGCTCGAACTTGTACACGAGGAACGGCTCCGTGAGATCGCCCGCGCGCGCGGCGTACCATCCCACGCGACCGATGAAACCGCCCTCCGCGGCCGGGCGGGTCGCGAACGAGGCGCTCCCGTACGGAGAGGAGCGCGGAAGAACGCCTGCAGCGAGCAGGAGCAGGATCGCGGCCAGCGAGGCTGCGAGCACGCGCAGGGCGGCCGGCGGCAACGACGCGCGATCGATCTCGTCGAGGATGTCGCGCGCGCTGGCGAGCGGATCGCGCAGCGAGCTGTCTCCGTAGTGACCGACGACGACGCCGTCGGGCGGCACGATGTACACGCGACCGTCCGGGCGCTGCACGAACGCGATCAGGTTCTCGGCGAAGCGCCGGTTGCCGCGCATCTCGAGCATGTTGTTGATGAGCACGCTCGGATCGGAGAGCACGACGAGCCGGCCCTGCGTCGCGCCGTCGGGGCCCACCGCGCCTGCGAGCACGACCGCGTCGCCCGCCGCGATCTCGAAGATCGGCGGCAGCGGCCCGCCTCGCTCGCCCTCGCGCGCGTGGTCGGGATGGTGCGCCACGACCTGGGGATGGTTCGTCACGAGCGCGTCGACACCGACCGCGAGCGGATGAGCCATCGCAGGATGCGCGACGAGCAGCTGCGGGTTGCCTCGCAAGCGGAGCACGTCGGCGTCGGTGCGCGGCGCGCGGCGCTCGATGTGGAACGTCGACAAGATCGCGGCGCCCGCCCCGTAGTCGTCGGCGACCACCACGCGGCCCCCATGGTTCATGAGCGACACGAGCGGCTCGGCCATCGGCGTCTCGAGCGGTGCGATCAGGATGACGGCGTCGGCGGGCGTGAGCGTCGAGGCATCGAGCGAGCGCGCGACGCTCGCGTGCGAGCTGCCCTGCGCGATCGCGACGAGCTCGGAAAGTCCGTTCCACTCGGTGTTGTCGGGATCGAAGTCGCCGGTGCTCTGCGCCGCCGCTCGGACCGGAATCGCCGCGAGCAGCAGAGCCACGATCACCGAGGAACGACGCACGGGTGCAATGATAGCCGGGCACCAATGAAAAGCGCGCCTGGACGTCACATCCGGGCGCGCTTGTCGGTATGCAGGGTGTCAAAACCCCGGCATGTGGGGTGGCTCAGGTCAGGTCGATGACCACGACGCCCCGATTCGCCTCTTCGCTCTCCGCTTCACGCGGGCGCTTGGGAGGCATCGGCATCTCCACGAAAGGACGCTGCTCTCGGCGAGACTCGTCTTCTTCGCGGCGTCGAATCTTCTCGATGATGAAGGGAGGCAGCATGAACGGTGTCTCCTTCCGGGCTGGGCCAACTCGTCGGACTGCCCCTTACGAAGCAGCCTACGTGCCACGACTATAACAACCGATCCCTCGCTGTAAAGATACGCGAGCCTAGGCCCGACGTTTCCCGGTTGGGTGGTCTGTAGGCCGACGCGCTGCGTCAGCCAGGCTCGCTCTAGTGGTCCAACGTGCCGAGGAACGCTTCGTAGGCTGCCGCGTCCATGAGCCCGTCGAGAGCGCCCGCGCCCTTGAGCACGATCATCCAGCCCTTCTGGTAGGGCGACTCGTTCACGAGCTCGGGCGATCCCTCGAGCGCGCCGTTCGTCTCCGCGACCTCGCCGGCGACCGGCACGAAGAGCTCGCTCACCGACTTCACCGACTCGATGTCGCCGAAGCGCGCGTGCGCGTCGAGCTTGGCACCGACCTTGGGCAGATCGACGAGCGTGATGTCGCCCAGCTGCTCGACGGCGTAGCCGGTGATGCCGACACGCACGAGGTCACCCTCTTTGCGCGCCCACTCGTGGTCCTTCGTGTACTTCAGATCCGCCGGGTACTTGGACATGAGCCCTTCCTTTACTTCGCGCGCTTGTAGAACGGGGTCTTCACGACGACGGCCTCGATGGCCTTGCCGCGGATCTGGATGCCGATCTTGGAGCCGATCGTCGCCAGCGCGGTCGGCACGTATCCCAGGCCGATGTTCTTGTCGAGAGTCGGCGCGGGCGATCCGCTGGTGACGATGCCGATCGTCTTGCCGCCGGCCTCCGTGCCATCCCACTCGACGATCGGATAGCCGTGCCGGCCGATGCCGCGACCGACCATCTCGAAGCCGACCATCTTGCGCGTGAGGCCCGTCGCCTGGACCTTCTTCAGCGCTTCCTTGCCGAGGAAGTCGCGCGGCTTGTCGAGCTTCGTGACCCAGCCGAGGCCGGCTTCCAGCGGGTTCGTCGTCTCGTCGATCTCGTTGCCGTAGAGCGAGAGGCGGCCTTCGAGGCGGAGCGTGTCGCGCGCGCCGAGGCCCGCGGGCTCGAGGCCGAAGCCCTTGCCGGCCGCGATCAGCGCGCGCCAGAGCTTCACCGCGTCGTCGTTCGCACAGAAGAGCTCGAAGCCGTCCTCGGCCGTGTAGCCCGTGCGCGCCGCGATGACACTCACGCCCCCGACCGTTCCGTCGGTCAGCGAGAACGACGCGAGCGCGGGGATCGCCTCGCTCGCGCCAGCCGCGCGCACGATGTCGACGGCCTTCGGCCCCTGGATCGCGATGAGCGAGTAGCGATCGCTCGCATCCTCGAACGTCACGCCCCGCTTGCCCGCGAGGTGCTTGCCGAAGTGGCCCGCGATCTTGTCGCGATTGGACGCGTTCATCACGATCAGGAAGCGATCGCGCGCGCGGCGGTAGACGATCAGATCGTCGAGGATCGTCCCTTCCGCGTTGCACGCGACGTTGTAGACGGCCTTGCCGTCCGGCAGCTTCGTCAGATCGGCCGTGACGAGCGCGTCGATCGCTTCTTCGGCGTTCGGGCCCTCGATGATCATCTCGCCCATGTGCGAGACGTCGAAGAGCCCCGCGGCGCTGCGGACTGCGTGATGCTCCTTCACGAGGTTCGTGTACTGCACGGGCATCTCCCAGCCCGCGAACGGAACGATCTTGCCCCCGAGGGCCTTGTGCTCTTCGTAGAGCGGCGTGCGGCGCAGTGTTTCGGTCACGGCGCGGACGGTACGCGATCCCCGCGAGGAGGCGCAACGCGCACGCGCGCCCCGCGATAAGGCGGCATGGAGGCCATCGTTCTGTCCTTTCGGGGCGAGCCGCTCCGCGTGTTTCCTCTGGGCACCCGGCCGCTCGAGGTCGGAAGCGGCGCCGGGTGCGACATCGTCGTGCACGAGGCCGGCGTACCCGAGCGGCAGCTGCTCCTGCAGCGCGACGGGCTGGAGGTGCTCGCGCATCGCCTCGACGACGAGACGCTCCCGCCCATCG
>CAYSCF010000002.1:0-83742 GCA_964429305.1 uncultured Sandaracinaceae bacterium
CCCGATGGCGCTCGCGAATCGCACCACGCAGGGCTACATGGAGCACAGCAACCGCTCGGCCTCGCACTGCAGCAGCTGCCGCTTCTTCACCTTCGGTTCAGGCGGCAGCGGGGCCCCGAACACGTGCGGCACGTGCTCGCTCATCGCGGGCCCGATCAACCCGGACGGCTACTGCAACCTGTTCTCCGCCGCCTGATGGCGCGGTGACGCGGGCGCTCCTCATCACGCAGTGCCTCCAGCGCGATTTCGTCGCGCCCGTGGCGTCGCACGAGCCGCTGCCGAACCTGCTCCACGTCGGCCCGCGCGAGGCGACACGACTGCTCGGAGCCGACCCTCGCGAAGGCCCCGTCGCGCAGATCGTGCGCTGGGCGCGCGAGCAGGATCCGGCCGAGCTCGGGCTCGTGCACGTCCGCGATCTCCACGACCCGAGCGATCCGGCGCAAGCGACGCATCTCGCCGCGTTCGGATCGCACTGCCTGCGAGGGACCGAAGGCGCCACGCTCGTCGCCGATCTCGAGGACGGCATGCGACCGAGCGAGCGCTTCGTCGACAGCAAGGGTCTCTCCGACTTCGAGGGCACCGACTTCGAGGGCTATCTGCGCGGCTGGATCGGCGGCGAAGATCCGAAGCGCCTGCGCGTCGCCGTCGTCGGCGTGTGGACCGAAGCGAAGGTCACGTTCCTGCTCTACGATCTCGCGACGCGGCTCGGGCTCACCTCGCTCGCCACCTCGAGCGCCATCACGGCCAGCGCCTCGCGCAGCGCGCACTTCCAAGCGCTCGAGCAGCTGCGGAAGATCCTCGGCGTGACGATCTTCGACGCCGTCGGCGATCTCGCCGCGTGGCTCGCGCCGAAGTCCGACTTCGCACCGCGCGCGGCGGGCACGCGCACGTTCTCGACGCGTGTGATCGGCGCCGATCTCTCGCGAGACGAGCACGATGCGCTGACGCATCTGTATCGCGACGCCGCGCACGTGTTGCTGCGCGCGCTCGGCGGCGGCTTCTCCGGCGCGAAGGTCTTCGCCGTCGAGAGCGAGGACGCGCTCGGCCATGCGCACGCGGCCTCCGTGCTCAAGATCGGACCGCGCGCGTTGATCGGCGCAGAGCGCGCCGCGTTCGAGCGGGTCGAAGAGGTCCTCGGAAACGATGCGCCTCGCTTGCTCGGCGCCGTCGATCACGCGTCGATCGGCGGCCTCCGCTTCGCCTTCGCCGCGATGGGCGGCGGCTCGGTCGAGACGCTCAAGTCGCTCTACGAGAAGGGCGCGCCGCACGCCGAGATCGAGCGGACGCTACGCGCGGTGTTCGAAGGAACGCTCGGGCGCTTCTATCGCGCCGCGACCTACGAGCGCCTGCCGCTGCTCGACTTCTACGGGTTCTCGACGCGGCACGCGGAGTCGGTCGAGAAGCACGCGCGTGCCGCCGCGGGCCCGCGCGACGGCGCATACGTCGACGAGATCGTCGCGTTCTATCGCGAGGGGCTGGCCGAGCTGGGCCGACATCCGGGCGAGCACCACTACGTGTCGTTCGTGCACGGCGATCTGAACGGCGCGAACGTGCTGCTCGACGGTCGCGGCAACGTGTGGCTGATCGACTTCGCGCACACGCGACGCGGTCACGTGCTCGGCGATCTCGTGAAGATGGAGAACGATCTCCTCTTCTTGTTCACCAAGCTCCGCGACGAAGACTTCGCCGAAGGCGTCGTGCTCTTGCGCGCGCTGGCCGCGGTCGAGGATCTTCGCGCGCCGCTGCCGGAGACGCTGCCCGAGGTGACCGTGCCCGAGCTCGTGCGCGCGTGGAAGGTCGTGCGTCTCCTGCGCGAGCTCGGTGGTGCGATCGTGCGTGAGGATCGGGACCCACGACAGCACCGCATCGCCGCCCTGCGCTACGCGGCGCACACGATGTCGTTCGAAGAAGCGAGCCCCGTGCAGCGACGTCTGGCGATGGCCGCCAGCGCGATGCACGCCCGCGCGCTCCGCGAAGAAACGCGCGCCGATCGCTCGCTGCGCGTGGACTTCATCGATGCGCGTCCCGGTCGTCTCGGGATGACGCTCTGCCCGGGCCGCATGGACCGCGGACGGGATCTCGCCGCCGACCTCGTGTCGCTGCGCGAGACCGGCGCCACGGTGCTCGTGACGCTCGCGACGCGCGAAGAGCTCGCCTGGGCGGGCGTGCCCGATCTCGACGTGCACGCGCGCGCTGCCGGCCTCGAGACGATCGCGATGCCCATTCGCGATCAAGAAGCGCCGAGCGATGCGGCGATGACGGAGCTGACGCTCGCGATCCGAGAGAAGCTCGATGCAGGTCACTCCGTGGTCGTGCACTGCATGGGCGGCCTGGGTCGGAGCGGGCTCGTCGCGGCGTGCGTGCTCGTCGACCGCGGGCGCTCGCCGTCGGAGGCGCTCGCCGCGGTGCGCGAAGCACGCGGGCCGCGCGCCGTGGAGTCGATCACGCAAGAGCGCGCGCTCGTCGCGCACGCCAAGTCGTGGCAGGAGCGAGCAGGATGAGCGCAGGCCGAAGACCTCCCCGCGTCGGGCGTGTTCGCAAGCTGATCGGCCGCGCGTGGCTGCGCGCGTTCGGCTGGCACGTCGAGGGTGCGCTGCCGGAAGCGAGCAAGGCCGTGTTCATCGCCGCGCCCCACACGAGCAATTGGGATCTGCCCTTCACGCTCGCGATCGCGTGGACGCTCGGCACGAACATCAGCTGGATCGGCAAGGACAGCCTCTTCAAGCCTCCCTTCGGCACCGTGATGCGCGCGCTGGGCGGCGTCGCCATCGTGCGCAACGAGAAGCGCAACCAGGTCGAGTCGATCGCGAAGGCGATCCAGGACGAACCGGACGGCGTGTACGTCGTCATCGCTCCGTCGGGGACGCGGTCGAAGAAGGACCACTGGAAGAGCGGCTTCTATCGCATCGCGGAGAAGGCCGACGTGCCTTTGCTGCTGGGCTTCCTCGACTACGAGGGCAAGCGGGGCGGCCTCGGCCCGGTGATCGAGCCGAGCGGCGACGTGCACGCAGACATGGAGAAGATCCGCGCCTTCTACGCCGACAAGTTCGGCCGCTACAAAGAGCGCATGAGCGCGGTGCGGCTGCGCGAAGAGGATCCGGACGGCTCGTCGGGGGCCTGATGCCCGGCGCCGAGTAGGGCATCAAGCCACACCAAACCGGCCTCGATCGCGAATATATTCTCTTGCCGTGAACGACCCCTTCGTCGGCCAGAGCGCGATGGCGCGGCTGATGCGCGAGAAGGATTGGAGCGCCACCGCGCTCGGTCCGGCGGCGCGCTGGCCCGCCTCGCTCCGATCCACCGTCCGCATCCTGCTCACGAGCCGCTACCCGATGTGGATGGGATGGGGCTCGGATCTCACGTTCCTCTACAACGATCGCTACGGCGCCGAGACGCTCGACGCCAAGCACCCGTGGGCGCTCGGACAGAGCGCGGAGGACGTCTGGCGCGAGATCTGGCCGACGATCGGGCCGCGCATCCAGCAGGTGCTCCAGACGGGCGAGGCGACCTGGGACAGTGATCTGCTGCTCTTCCTCGAGCGCAGCGGCTACACCGAAGAGACCTATCACTCGTTCTCGTACAGCCCGCTCTACGAAGACGATGGCGAGATCCGCGGGATGCTCTGCGTCGTCACCGAAGAGACGACGCGCGTGATCGAGGAGCGTCGCTCGACGCTGCTCCGCCAGCTCGGCACCTCGCTCACCTTCGTGCTCGACGATGCGGGAGTGTACGCCGCGCTGCGCGAGACGCTCGAGCCCGACGGGCGCACGATCCCGTTCTCCGTCGTGTACGAGCTCGACCACGAGCACGGCGTGGCGACGGCCGTCGCGCGAACGGGGATCGCGGCCGACCATCCGGGCTGTCCCGCCACGATCCCCATCGATGGCGGCCCATTCGATCTGCGCGCCGTCGTGAGCGAGCCGACGCACGTGCACGTCGTGACGCTCGACAGGGCGATCGCTTGGCCGACCGGTGCATGGAAGCGGGCAGCCGATCACGCATTGCTCGCCGCGATCGTGTTGCCGGGCAGCACGTTGCCGCACGCCGTCTTCGTCGCCGCCGCCAATCCCCATCGACCGCGCGACGACGCGCACATGGGATTCTTGCGACTCTTCGTGGGGCAGCTCGCGGCCGCGCTCGCCAGCGCGCGCGTGTTCGAGGGAGAGCGCAAGCGCGCAGCGGCGCTCGCGGAGATCGATCGCGCCAAGACGACGTTCTTCAGCAACGTCAGCCACGAGCTCCGCACGCCGCTCACGCTCTTGCTCGCGCCGCTCGAAGAAGCGGCATCGAACGTCACGCTGCCCGCGAGCGAGCGCGATGCGCTCCGCGTGGCCCATCGCAATGCGCTGCGCTTGCTCAAGCTCGTGAACGCGCTCCTCGAGTTCTCGCGCATCGAGGCCGGTCGCGTTCGCGCCTCCTACGAAGCGGTGGACCTCGCCGCCGTCACGCGCGAGCACGCCAGCGCGTTCGACGCGGCGATGGCGCAAGGCGGTCTGCGCTTCCACGTGCACACCGAAGAGCTCGGCGAGCCCGCGTGGATCGATCGGGAGATGTGGGAGACGATCGTCCTCAATCTCCTCAGCAATGCCTTCAAGTTCACCCACGAAGGCGAGGTCGAGCTCTCGCTGACACGCGGCCCACGCGGCGCGCGCCTGACCGTGCGCGACACCGGCGTCGGTATCCCGCAGGGCGACCTGCCGCGGCTCTTCGAGCGTTTCCATCGCGTCGAAGGCAGTCGAGGTCGCAGCTTCGAGGGCACGGGCATCGGTCTCTCTCTCGTGCTGGAGCTCGTGCGGCTGCACGGCGGCACGATCGAGGCGGACAGCGAGGTCGGACGGGGGACGACCTTCGTCGTCGACCTCCCGCTCGGCGGCGCGCACGTGCAGCCCGCGCAACCTCGGCGCGACGAGAAGCTGCGTCGGACGAGCGATGCATACGTGGCCGAGGCCGCGCGCTGGCTGGCCTCGCCGGGCGAGTCCTTGCCGCCGCCCCAGTCGTCGACGCACACCGCGAGCACGAGCGTGCTCGTCGTCGACGACAACGCGGACATGCGCGAGTACCTGCGCCGCATCTTCGATCGTTGGCACACGCGCTCGGTGACGAACGGCGCCGAGGCGCTCGAGGCCATCGCGCAGGCGCGGCCCGACCTCGTGATCGCCGACGTGATGATGCCGGTGATGGACGGGATGACGATGCTCGCCCAGGTGCGGCAGAGCGAGACGACGCGGGATCTGCCGGTGCTGCTGCTCTCGGCGCGCGCCGGCGAAGAAGCCCGCACGGAAGGTCTCGAGGCCGGCGCCGACGACTATCTCGTCAAGCCGTTCTCGGCTCGCGAGCTGGTCGCGCGCGCGGAGACGCTCGTGCTCGCTGCGCAGAAGAGACGTCGCGAGCACGCACAGCGCGAGTTCCTCGAGTCGCTCGTCTCGCGCGCGCCGGTCGCCATCGCGGTCTGGAGCGGGCCGGAGCACGTGTTCGAGATCGCGAACGAAGCGTTCCTGTCGCTCACGGGACGCAAGGACGTGATCGGCAAGCGCGTCCGCGACGTATTTCCCGAGCAAGAAGCTTCCGTCGCGGCCGTCTGGGTCGTGCTCGACGACGTGTATCGGACCGGCGTGACGTTCTCGACGTCCGAGCAAGAGGTGCGCTTCGACCGCAAGAACGACGGCGGGCGCGAGACCGGATGGTTCGCGTTCCACATCGCCGCGCTGCACGACGAGAACGGCGAGATCAACGGGCTCGTGGAGGTGGCGATCGACGTCACCGAGCAAGTGCTCGCGCGCCGGCGGATCGAGCTGCTGCGCAAGGCCGCCGAGGATGCGAGCCGCGCCAAGGACGACTTCCTCAGCGTGCTCTCGCACGAGCTGCGCACGCCGCTCAACGCGATCGTCGGTTGGTCGTCGCTGCTGGGGCAAGGCCGCGTCGCGAGCGATCAAGTGCCCAGAGCGATGGAGGCGATCGAGCGCAACGCGCGCGCGCAGGCTCGTCTGATCGAGGATCTGCTCGACCTCTCGCGCATCGAGCAGGGCAAGCTCGTGCTCAGCGTCGGCCCGATCGAGATGGTGAAGGTCGTCGAAGCGGCGATCGACGTCGTGCGCCCGGCGGCGGATGCCAAGCGCGTTCGCATCCAAGCGATCCTCGACTCGCACGCCACGATCGTCGGCGACGCCGATCGGCTGCAGCAGGTCGCGTGGAACCTGCTCTCGAACGCGATCAAGTTCACGCCTCCGGGTGGCCGCGTGCAGGTCACGCTGCATCGCGCCAGCTCGTACGTGTCGCTGACCGTCGCCGACACGGGCGAAGGGATCGAGCCGAGCTTCTTGCCGATGGTGTTCGAGCGCTTCCGGCAGGCCGATCCTTCGTCGCGTCGACGCGCGGGCGGTCTCGGTCTGGGCCTCGCCATCGTGCGCTCGCTCGTGGAGATGCACGGCGGCACCGTCACCGCCGCGAGCGACGGGCTGGGCACCGGCGCGACGTTCGAGGTTCGTCTGCCGACGGCACCTCTGCGCGCGGATCGCGCGCCGGCCGCGACACCCGAGGCGGGCGGCTTCCGACCCGTCACCTTCGACGCGCCGCCCGAGCTCGTGGGCGCGAAGCTGCTCGTCGTCGACGACGAGCCCGACACGCGAGATCTGATCTGTTATCTGCTCGGTCAATGCGGGATCGATGCCACGCCGGCCGACGGAGGCGCGAGCGCGCTGCGTCTGCTCGGCGAGCACCAGTTCGACGCGATGGTCTCGGACGTGGGCATGCCGCAGATGGATGGCTTCGCGCTCATCGAGCGCGTGCGCGCCCTTCCCGACGCGCGAGCACGCATCCCGGCGATCGCGCTCACCGCTTACGCGCGGGCCGAAGACCGAACGCGCCTGATGCGCGCCGGTTTCGACATGCACGTCTCCAAGCCTGTCGAGCCGGGCGAGCTCGTCACCGTGCTCGCGACCGTGTTGCGATCGCGCGCGCGTGATCTCTGAGCGGCCTCAGGCGCGCTCGAGGACGATCGCGATGCCCTGGCCGCCGCCGATGCACGCGGCGCCGACGCCGTACTTCGCGTTCCGCTTCTTGAGCGTGTAGGCGAGGTTCGCCGTGATGCGCGCGCCGCTGGCGCCGAGCGGGTGACCGAGCGCGATCGCGCCGCCGTTCACGTTCGTCTTCTCTTCCGGAAGGCCGAGCTCCTTCTGGACCGCGAGGAACTGCGCCGCGAAGGCCTCGTTCACGTCGAAGAGATCGATGTCGCCGAGCGAGAGGCCCGCGCGATCGAGCGCGTTCTTGATCGCCGGCACGGGACCGATGCCCATGATGGTCGGATCGACGCCCGCGATGCCCCACTGGACGATCTTCGCGATCGGCGTGAGACCGCGCGACTTGGCCCACTCGCCGTCGACGACGATGAGCGCGCCGGCGCCGTCGTTGATGCCCGACGCGTTGCCGGCCGTGACGACGCCGTCCTTCTTGAAGACGGGCGGGAGCTTCGCGAGCTGCTCGAGCGTGACCGTCGGACGCGCGTGCTCGTCCCGATCGACGACCTTCATGCCCTTCTCCGCCCCCTTCTTCTCGGGGATCTCGATCTTCGCGATCTCGTCGGCGAACCCGCCCGACTCGAACGCAGCGGCCCAGCGCTGTTGGCTCTTCTGCGCGTAGGCGTCGCAGTCGGCGCGTGTGATGCCGTGCTTCACCGCGAGGTTCTCGGCCGTCATCGCCATCGGCAGCTTCGTGAAGCTGTCCGTGAGCGCGGCCCAGAGCGTGTCGACCATCTCGGGCGGCTTGCCGAACTTGGCGCCGCCGTCTCGAAGGCCCCACATCGCGTGCGGCGCCTGGCTCATGTTCTCGCTGCCGGTGGCGAGCACGGCCTTCGCGTCGCCGAGGAGGATCTGCTCGGCCGCGTTCACCACGGCCTGAAAGCCGGATCCGCAGAGGCGATTGACCGTGAGCGCCGGCTTCTCGATCGGGATGCCGATCTTGAGGCCGACGTGGCGCGCGCCGTAGATCGCATCGGGCGACGTCTGCTGGACGTTGCCGAGGATGACCTGATCGATCTCTTCCGCACTCAGCGTCGACTGCGCGAGCGCGGCCTTGCCGGCGTGCACCGCGAGATCGATCGCGCTGATGTCCTTGAGCGCGCCGCTGAAGCCGCCGAAAGCCGTGCGCTTCGCACCGACGATCCAGATTTCCTTGCTCAGCTTCTTCATGTTCGTTCTCCTACTTCGCGATCTCGGCCCAGGAATTGGCGAACACCGGCTCTTCCGGATGTTCCTTCGTCTTGCAGACGACCAGCGTTCGGCCCCCCGGCGAAGCCGAAGAGTCGACAGAGTCGCGCCAGCCGCTGATCTCGAGCGTGTCGCCCGGCCAGACGGGTCGCGAGAACCGGCCGCTGAACACCTTCAGCTTCGCCGGATCGTCGCCGCACTCGTTCTTCAGGATCGCGCGACCGACGTATCCGTACGTGCAGAGGCCGTGCAGGATCGGCCGGCCCTCGGTGACCTTCGCGGCCTTCTCGGCGATCACCGGATCCGCATGCAGCGGGTTGTAGTCGCCCGACAAGCGATAGAGCAGCGCCTGATCCGGCGAGGTCGTCTCCGTCACGACCCAGTCGGGCTCGCGCTCGGGCGCTCGCACGCGGATGCTCTTGGGCGGCGGCGCACCGCCGTACCCGCCGTCGAGCAGGTACATGATCGTCCACTCGGTCTCGCAGACGAGCTCGTTCTTTTCGTCGCGCGTCTCGGTCGCAAACACGACCTGCGCCATGCGCTTGAGATCGCCGACGCTCGCGACGCGGCCGATCGTGGTGAGCGTGCCTTCGGGCGCGAACGGCTTGTGCAGCTTGATCGTCTGGCCGCCGTGCACCACGCCCTCGAAGTCGCCGCCGACGACGTCGAACATCGCCTTGCACGCCTCGAACGTCGGGATGACCGCGTACGTCGGGAGCACCTTGGCGCCGGCCCGATCGAGGCCTTCGTAGACGAACGGGAGCTGTTTGCTGCCCGCGCCCACGCCCAGTGCGTAGAGCGCGACGTCGCGAAAGCCGTAATGAAAGCGCAGGGGCTCGGTGGTTTTTCCCTGCGCGCTCGGATCGAGAGGCTTTGCCGCCATGCGTCGACAGGTCGTAGCGTCGCCGTCCGACCAGCGCCATGGCACACGCATCGCGCTTGCCGTCGGACGTGAGCGGTCGCACGCTCGTGTGCGGTGCGCGCTTCGCGTCTCTTCTTTCTGTTGGCTTGTGCCCTGACGTCGGTCGCGGCGTGCCGTCACTCGACGCCGCCCCCCACCCTGATCGAGCAGGACGACTCGGGCCCCGCCGACGTCGGACCGCCGCTCGATCTCGACAGCGATCACGACGGCCTCTGCGATTTCTCGGAATTCCAGCGCCACACCGACGCGTCCGATCCGGACACCGATCACGACGGCTTCTCGGACTGGGTCGAAGCGCAGAACGGATCCTCGCTGCTCGATCCGACCAGTCCCGATCGGTCGTGGATGGTGACGATGCCCGAGGCGCCGCGCTCTCGGATCGATCTGCCGGTATCGATCGCGGAGTACGGCATCGGCGAGACGTTCACGGGAGAGCTCACGATCATCGCCGTCAACTACGAGGACGACGGCACGATCGCGCCGACGTTCTTCACCGGCAGCGATGCGCTCGGTGCGACGCCGATGTCCAACGTGCGCGGCGGCATCATGGGCTCGAGCTTCCTCGGCGTGCTCGGTCGGACGCTGCTGCAGTACAGCGTCCACTTCGAGCAGGTCCAGCAGCCGCTCGGCTGCATGCGCGCGTTCCCGTTCGCCTACACCATCAAGACGGGCGACGGTCAGGTGCGCGGCTACTCGCAGCACTGGCTCGTGCTGCTTCCGCAGGGGATGCAGATCGGCGCGAGCGGCTCACGCTGGTGCGGCCCGCAGACCGTCACCTGCATCTGAATCAGGGAACGGCTCGCTCGCGCGGCGGAAGCAAGAACGCGAGCGCGCCCGGCAGACGCTGCGCCCAGTACACCTCGTTGTGCATGCCGCCCGGTTGCACGACGTAGTGGAGCGTGGTGCCTTCGGCGAAACCCGCCGTGACGTAGGCGGCATCGAGCATGTCGGTGTCGGCCTGTCCGTCGGCCGTGCCGGCGCCGCAGTCGACGTACACGCGCAGCGCACGCGTGGCGAGCGAAGGAATGGTCGCGACCTCGCCGAGGATCTCGTCACTGTCCCACCACGTCGACGGGCTCATCGCGCCGATCAAGCCGAACGTCGCCGATCGACCTACGCCGGCGTGCGCGGAGACGAGACCGCCGAGCGAGCTGCCCATCATGCCGGTGCTCGCGCGATCGGTGCGCGTGCGGAGCATCGCGTCGATCTGCGGGCGCAGGTCGCTCGTCACCGCATCGAGATACGCGTCGGCCATGCCGCCCCCGGGCACCGTCGCGTCCGTCGTGGGCGTGTACTCGCCGATGCGATTGGCGGTGTTGGCGATGCCGACGACGATCGTGCTCTCGTAGATGGTGCAGATGCCCGTCGCGCACGCGCCGTCGTTGGTGCAGCTGGTGCCGTCCGCGCACAGACCCGCGAGACCGGCGGCGTTCATGGTCTCGTCGACGCGCCATTCGTTGCCGCCGAACGCGAGCGAAGGATCGAAGAGGTTCTGACCGTCGTGCATGTAGAGCACCGGGAAGTGAGCGCTCGTGTTCTCGTCGTACGCCGCCGGCAGGTAGACGTAGATCGCGCGGCTGTTGCCGAGCGCGCTCGAGGTCCACGTCAGGAGCGTCTCGACGCGGCCGTCGTTCGTGTGGAAGCGCGGCTGGATCTCCACCGTCTGTCCGGGCGAGACGTGGTAGTTCGCGCCGAGCGACCACGACGTGTCGTCGTCGAGCAGAGGCTTGAGCTCGATCGTGCTCGCGAGGCCGTGGATCCGTAGCTCGTAGACTCCATCGGCGAAGGTCGTCGCCATGCCGGTCGTCCAGCTCAGAGGCGCGCCCGATCCGCGGACCGTGATCGTGTGGCCGGCGGGATAGACGATGCGCAAGGTCGTGAGATCGCTGCCACCGTCGGTCCCGACGTCGGACGATGCGTCGCTGCCGCTGTCGATCGCGGGCGCATCGATGCCGGAGTCGAGCGTCGCGCTCGGTGCATCGGCGCCCGTGTCATACGCGAGCGCGGCGTCGTTGCGTCCCGCGTCGGTCATCGAGGCTGCATCGGGGCCCTCGACGGCGGGCGAGCCACACGCGACGACGAGCAGACACAGCAGGGACGAGCGCTTCATGCGCGGTCGCTTAGCACGTCGAAGCGCGGTGGCTCCGCGCGCGCCGTGATCGCGACAGGATCGCCGATCGCGATCTCGCCCAGCGTGTCCGGCACGAGGTTCACACCGAACCAGACGCCGTGATCACGACGGCGGAACGTGGCAAGCGTGCGCAGCGGCTCCGGGCCGAGACGTGCGGTCGCCGGATCGATCGTCGTCATCACGCAGCGCTCGCACGGCTTGGGTGCGCGCAGTGCGACGCTGCCGATCGTGAGCGTGGCCCACGCGTCCTCGTCCCACGCCGGCGCGCCGCGCACGACCACGTTCGGGCGAAAGCGCACCATCGGCACCGCGGCGCCGCCGCGCGCTTCGATGCGCGCACCGAGATCGGCGAGCGATTCCTCCGTCGCCACGAGGAGGGGATAGCCGTCCGCGAAGCTCACCTCGTCGCCCGGCTTCGCGCGGCTCGAGCTCATCGGCGAGTCGAACGTCTCGGGCAGATGCACCGCCGAGACGGCACGGCCGAGGAACGCGCTGAGCCAACCGCTCGCTTCGTGGTGCACGACCGCGCCGGTGTGGCGGCCCCACACGCCGACCTGCCGTCGGTCGCCGTCCTGGGTCGTGATCGGCACGTGAGTCTCGCCGGCTCCTTGCGACGAGAGCCGGATCGCACCACCGTCGATCGCCACGTCGACGAGCGAGAGCCGCGGCTCTTCGCGCTGCGAGACGAAGCAACCGTGCTCGTCCGCGACCATCCAGCGTCGATCGAGCGCGAGGCCACGCTTCTCGACACGCGCCCGGTCGACCTCGATCCCGCGGCAGCTCTTGACGGGGTAGAGGACGACGCGGGTGAGAATCACTGGTTCTGATTGAACGGCGATGGGTAGAGCCCGAGCCGCATCGTCGACGCCTGGCCCATCGGCGACATCGTCGTCGCCTCGTGATACGCGTAGAAATCGTCGAGGCGCAACGAGAGCGTCTGCGCGAGGCGCCAGAGGAACTTGGTGGCGAGCACCGAGTCCTGCTGCAGGAGCGCGTAGAACTGCGGGCGATCGAGCGCGAGGAGGCGACACTTCGTCTCGGCGCGTACCGTGGCCGAGCGCGGACGCTGCGAGAGGAGCGCCATCTCGCCGAAGTGGCTGCCCGTCGAGAGCGATGCGACCGGCAACTGCCCGCGCTCGACGACCATCTTGCCTTCGACGAGCACGAAGAGCGTCTCGCTGATCTCGCCCTCGTTGATCACGATCGCGCCCGCTTCCACGTCGAGCGGGACGAACGCGTTGCCGACGCGCACGAGCTCGCTCATCGAGCACTCGACGAAGAGCTCGATGTTGGAGAGCGCGTCGAACTTCGCGTTCACCAGCGTCATGCGCTTGGTCTCGGCAGTCTTCTCCTCGAACGACACGCTCTGCGCGCGCAGCACGATGTTGGTGATGTTGTCCTGACCGCCGCGCTCGTTCGCGAGCGCGATGAGCTGTTTGGGCACCTCGCTGACGGCGGCCGCGCCCATGATCGCGGGGAGCTCTCCACCGTCGCCCAGATAGCCGTGCAGGCCATCGGAGCAGAGCATCAGCGTGTCGCCATCGAGGATGTCGAACACGAGCGTGTCGACGATCACGCTCTCGAGCGGCCCGACCGCGCGCGTGATGATGTTGTGGTGCGTGCTCTCGCGCGCCTGCTCGGGGGTCATCATCCCGTAGCGAATCGCTTCCTGCAGGAAGGTGTGATCCTCGCTGAGCTGGTGAAGATTGCCTTGGCGCACGAGATAGAGGCGCGAGTCGCCGACGTGGCCCATCACGCCCTTGCCGCCGCGCACGAGCACGGAGACGAACGTCGTCCCCATGCCTTTCTTTCCCTTCTCGGCCTGGCCCATCCGATAGATGGTCTGCGAGGCGTCCTCGATCGCCTCGCGCAGGATCTGCGCGGCACGCTCGATCGGTAGCTCGCCGCGATCGACCTGTGTCAGCTCGCCCTGCTTGGACTTGAGCATGGCCTGGACGTGCTTGGCGGCGGTCGACGACGCGATCTCGCCCGCGGCGTGACCACCCATCCCGTCACACACGATGAAGAGGCCCAGCTCGCGGTCGACGAGGAAGTAGTCCTCGTTCAGCTGCCGCTCACGCCCGACGTCGGTCTCTCCCACTACGGCGATCTGCATACGGCGAGAAGAGTGCCGGATCCGGGCGCGTGGCCTCAAGCCCCGTGGCAAGCTTCCATCCAGCGGAGCGCTCACGACGAAGAACCGATGAATCGAAGAAGACGAGCATGACGCGCGGCGCCATCACCTTGCTGCGATACCGCGGTGTTCCCATCCGGGCGCACTGGAGCTTGCCGATCATGGCTCTGCTCGTGGGAGGCGCGCGTTTCGCGCCCGGGGCGTGGCTCGGCCTCCTGCTCGTCGTGACGCTGCACGAGATGGGGCACGCGTTCTGGGCACTCCGCTACCAGCTCGACGTGCGCGAGATCCTCATCCACGGGCTCGGCGGGCACTGCGCATACGCGGGCACGCCCACGCCGCGGGAGCGCGCGGTCGTCGCGTGGGGCGGCGTGATGGCGCAGGCGATCGTGCTCGCGATCGTGATGCCGGTCTCGATGCTCGTGCCCGCGTCGAGCCAGTTCGTCGCCGATCTCTACAGCGTGCTCATCGGCAGCAATCTGTTCATCGCGTTGTTCAACTTGATCCCGATCCGCCCGCTCGACGGGGCCGAGGCGTGGAAGCTCGTGCCGATCGTCTTTCGTCGGGAGCCGCCCGTCGAGCGCCGAGAGATCGCGCGCGCGCGAGCCGCGGTCGCCCCGCGCACGCTGGGCGAGGCGATGGGGCCGGTCGATGCGGGCGCCGTGCGCGACACCGTGCGACGCGCGCTCGACGATGCCCGCCGCGACTCGCGTGGCGAAGGCGATGCGCCGCGCAAGCGCTGACCGGCGCATGTTTCGCGATCGTCGATGAGTTTGAGCCGCGCTTGGGTTCGCGGTACACGGCGAGGCTGTCTCATGCGTGTGACGCTCGCGGTGCTGCTCGGCGCTCTGGTCCTCGCGTGCAGCGGGACGGCGCCGCGCACGCAGACGCCGCCCCCGCCCGAGCCCGAGCCCGATGCGGGCCCCGCGCCCGAGCCCGACCCGATCGAGACGGGGCCCATCGTCCCCGAAGATACGGAAGCGCCCGCGGGGGGCGCGTCGTGCCTGCGCACGAGCGGGTGTGGGAGCGGGCTCGCATGCCGCGGCGCACCGGGATGCGTCTCGCCTTGGGCGTGCGGCGCGCCGCGCGAGAACTGCGGGCCCGACACGGTGTCGTACTGCGACTGCGACGGCTTCACGTTCCACGCGCAAGCGGGCTGCCCGAACCGAACGTACGCGCACGTGGGGCCCTGCGAAGATCCGGGGATCGCGGACGCGTCGTTCGGTGTGCCCAATGGAGACGAGCCGATCGTGCAGCGCGATCGCACGTGCAGCTCGAGCAGCGAGTGTCGTGGTGGCGAGATCTGCTACGGGCCGCCGGGGTGCGGGATGGAGTGGCGATGCGAGCGCGCGCGCGGGTGTGCACGACGTGGGCGCGGGACGTTCTGCAGCTGCCACGGTGAGACGTTCACCGCACAGCGAAGCTGTCCCGGTCAGCCCTATGCGCGAGCGGGCGCGTGCGACGAAGTGGTCGCGAGCGCGGAGCCGGCGACGAGCGCGACCACGAGCGCGACCACGAGCACGGGCCCGACGACGACGAGCGCGAGCGCTACGACGAGCACGAGCGCGACCACGAGCACGAGCACGAGCGCGACCACGAGCACGAGCACGAGCACGAGCGCGACCACGAGCGCGAGCGCAAGACCGACGAGACCGACGACGACCACGACGACGACCCCGCCGCGCCCTCCTCGGCCGCCGCTCGGTCCGGGCGAGTGCCGCACGAACCGCGACTGTGGGCACGGCGAGGTCTGCGCGGGCCCGGCGGGATGCGGCGATGCCTGGACGTGCACGCGACGCACCGACCGCTGCAACCCGGACACGCAGTACTTCTGCGACTGCGAAGGACACTCCTTCACCGCGAGCATGACGTGCCCGACACGCCCGTACGTGCATCGCGGCTCGTGCGACATCGATCACGTCATCGATCTCTCGGGAGCGGCGCTTCGATGAAGCCTGCCTTGCTCGCCGTGCTGCTTCTCTCCTTCGCGCTGCGAGCCCAGGCCCAAGACGACGCGCTCGAGCGAGGTCGCGTCGCGCAAGCGGCGGGCGATCACGTCGCCGCGCTCGCCGCGTTCACCGACGCGTGGGATCGCACCGCCGCACCGATCGCGCGCGCGCGCATGGCGATCGAAGCGCTCGCGCTCGAGCGCTTCGCGCTCGCCGAGACGTACGCGAACGAGGCGCTCGCGTTCTCGGCCGATCCGGACATCGCCGCACTGACGGCCACGCTCGCGTCGGTGCGTGACGCGGCCGCTTCGCACCTGGGCAACCTCGAGGTGCGGTGTACGCCGAGGTGTTTGATCTCGGTGGACGGCTCCGTCGTCGGCGCAGCGCCGCTGCCGCATCTTCTGCGCGTCACGCTCGGCACGCACGCCGTGCACGCCGAGCTCGCGGACGCGCACCCGGCCGAAGCGAGCGTGGACGTGACCGCGAGCGCCGTGGCCCGCGTCACGCTCGAGCCCGAGCACATCGACACGCGCCCGATCCTCGAGCGCGACGGCAACGGAGAGGGCGCGCGGATCGGCGGGTGGTCGTCGCTCGCGGCAGGCGGCGTCGCGCTCGTGATCGCGAGCGTCGCGCTCGGCATCGAGCTCGATCGCGATTCGGTGCTGCGCAGCGACGCGTGCACGCCCGCCACGACGATGGACACGCGCGAGTCCACGTGTCCAGACGCGGCGTCCACGCGTGGGACGTACACCGACGTCGCGCGCGTGCTGTTCGTGACCGCCGCCGTCTTCGCCGCCGCAGGTCTGATCTTGTTGCTGACGGCGCCATCGGCTCCGGCGAGCCCGAGCGTCGCCTGCATGCCCGCGCTCGGGATCGTCTGTCAGGCTCGCTTCTGACGAGCGACTTCGTCTTCGGTCTCGTTCTCGTCTTCGGTCTCGTCTTCGAGCTCCACCCGGGCTCGAGTGACGACGCGGTGCTCCGCCGCGAGCCCGAGGATCGCGGCGAACGTTCCTTCGCAAGCGGCGATTCGCGCGCGGACGGCCCCGCCGACGCGCTGGCGCATGAGCGCGGCCGCGGAGCCGGAGACGCCCAGCACGACCGCTGTCATCAGCGCGAACAGCCCGAGCTCGGCGGCGGGCCCGTGCGCGACGAGCGCGTCCGCGAGCACACCTGCGCCCAAGGTCCCGCTGAACAGCGTCGAGAGGGACCCGACCGCCCAGATGCCCTGCCGGCTCGCGCGCCAGTCGCCCTGCATCTCGATCCGCGTCTGCCCTGCCTCGTTCGTGAGCGAGAACTGCCCCGGCACGCTCAACGTGCGACCGACCTGCGATGCGCTCATGCCGAGCCGCGCGCGCAGGACCTTCGCGATCGCCTCGTAGCCCCGCTCGTCGATCTCGTAGGGAACGACTGCCACGCGTGACCAGCGCGTGGGCGCTCCGAGCACCCGGCTGTGCTCGCTCGTGCCGCCGGCTTCTGCAATCGAGGCCTCACCGCGTAGCTTCGCGATCTCGCCCTGTGCTCTCTCGAGCTCGGCCTCCAGCGCATCGACGCGCCCGCGCAGCGCATCGTCGTCCTGCCGATAGGTCACGTGGCGATCGTCCGAGATGCGTGACCCGAATGCAACCTCGGCCGCGTTCCGAGTTTGGTAACGTCAGCTCGGTCGTGCGCGTCGATCCCGAAAAAGCATCCGAGGTCGCTCGCCGGCTGCGCGTGAACGGCGGTCTCTTGATCGGCGTGACGGCGGTCTGCGTCCTCGTGGGCGTCGTCGGCCTCGCGCTGACGCTCATGACGCTGCTCGGTCAGAACGATCGATCGGTCGGCATGCAGGTCACCGCCGGGCTCTGTCTCTTCACCGCCGGCATCGCGCTCCCGGCGATCGGAGCGCTGACGTCGATCGGCTTCGCGATCCGCGCGCTCCGGCGTGCGGAGGCGTACGAGACGCTCGCCCGCGCGACGATGCTCGACGGGATGCTCGATCGCGCTTCGTTCGAGGCTCGCATCGGTCGCGAGCGCACCGAGCGCATCCTGTCCGACGCGCTGACACGCGGCGCGGTGACGATGCCCTCGGGCGAGAGCGCGAGCGCGCCGTCGCTCGCCGTCAGTCCACGCGTGGTCATACCCGAGTCTGCCTACACGCCGCGTCTCGCGGAGCAGACGCTCGGCCTCGCTGCCACGTCGCTCGCGACGCCGAGCGTTCGTCCGCCGCCGATGCCGGTCGAGCATCCGGAGACGCGCACGCCGGGCGCACCTGCTCTGCGCGAGCCGACCGAGCCGACGGGGGCCGATCTCACCGGGCGCACGCTCAAGAGCACGTGGGAGGTCGAGCGTCGTCTCGCGAGCGGCGGCATGGGCACGGTCTACGTCGCACGACACACGCGCACGGGCCGTCGCTATGCGCTCAAGACGATGTTGCCGAGCGCGCAGCTCTCCGAGAGCGCGATCGCACGCTTCGAGCGCGAGGCGAAGGCCGCGACCGCGATCGGCCACTCGGGAATCGCGGCCGTGCACGACTTCGACGTGACGCCCGAGGGGATGCACTACTTCGTGATGGATCTGCTCGTGGGCGAGTCGCTGGAGGCGCGGCTCGCGCGGGTCGGGCGGCTGCCGTGGCCCGAGGCACGACGCGTGACCCTCGAGATCGCAGACGCGCTCGCGGCGGCGCATCGCGCGGGCGTGCTCCATCGCGACGTGAAGCCGTCGAACGTGTTCATGGCGATCCGCGAGGGACAGGCCGAGCGCGCGATGCTCGTCGACTTCGGGCTGGCCAAGCCGATCGTGCCGGGCCACGGACAGCAGGTCACGCGCACGGGCGCGATCGTCGGCACGGCGCACTACATGTCGCCCGAGCAAGCGCGCAGCGAGCCCGTCGACGAGCGAACCGACGTGTACGGCCTGGGCGCGACGCTCTACGAGATGCTCGCAGGCGTGCCGCCGTTCCTCGGTGCGAGCCCGTTCGCGGTCATGGCGATGCTGCTCCAGGAGCAACCAGTCGCACCGAGCTCGCTCTCGCCGAACGTGCCGCCCGCGGCCGACGCGCTCGTGCTCCGGGCGCTCGCGAAAGCGCCGGGCGATCGCTGGCCGAGCGTTCCGGCGGTCCAAGCAGCGCTCGAAGCCACGCCCTAGAAACGAAAAAGGAGCCCGCAGGCTCCTCTTTCCACACACTCGATCGTCGGGGACTCAGCAGTGACGACCGGCGCCGCCGGGATCGTAGGGATCGCTGTCCGAGCACGACCGACAGCCGCAGCCACCGGGATCGCGCGGATCGCTGTCCGACACGCCGCGGCACGGGTAGCAGCCGCCGCCGCAGTGCCGACCGTAGCCGCCCGGATCGTACGGATCGCTGTCCGAGCACTGCGGGGAGGCGCCTTCTTGAGCCGAGGCGGTGCTCGCCACAGAGGCCGCGACCATCGCCGCGCCTGCACCGATGAGACCCATCGTCGCGCGGCGTCCCATCACGCGCTCCGTCACGATCTCGTCCATCGAAAGGCTCTTCTTCTCGGCCATGGCCCCGTCCTCTTCGTTGCGCGCGAGAACCGAGGCTCTCGCGAAATGACCTGGTCCCCTACCCGCGCAGCGCTCGCGTTTATCGCACGAGCGTGCGGCGTGCGACGATGAAACGACGGGGTCTATTCACCGCGCAACTCCGAAATGATCGGATTGTCCTGCGTCAATTTGAGAACCGTTCCCAGAGGATCTCGCCGCGAGTGGTGCGTAGTACAAGGCAACCATGGCTGGCACCACCACGTACACGTTCGATCGGCTCATCGCCCCGATGTCTCGCGAGGAGTTCTTCCGCGACTACTGGGAGAAGAAGCCGCTCATCGTGCGACGCGAGGAGCGCGCGTACTACGGCGACCTCCTCTCGATCCGCTCTCTCGATCACGTGCTCACCTCGCAGAGCCTGACGCGCAACAGCGCGTTCATCGCGAACGCGTCGCGACAGGTGCAGGCCGAGGAGTTCTGCTTCCCCGACGGCGTCGTCGACGTCGCGCGTCTCTATCAGCAGTTCGCCGACGGCGGCACGATCGTGTTCAACCAGCTGCACACGGTCCTGCCGGTGCTGCACGATCTCTGTCGCTCGCTCGAGCGCGAGCTCAGCTGCCGCTTCCAGACGAACATCTACATGACGCCCGGCCGCTCGCAGGGCTTCCCGACGCACTACGACAGCCACGACGTGTTCATCCTGCAGGTGCATGGCACCAAGCACTGGCAGGTGTTCAACACGCCGATCGAGCTGCCCTTCCGCGGCCAGCCGTTCAAGCGCGACGAGACGCCGAAGGGTGACGTCACGCTCGAGTTCGATCTCAACCCGGGCGACATGTTCTATCTGCCGCGCGGCATGATGCACGATGCGCAGACGCGCGAAGGCGAGACGCTGCACATCACGCTCGGCGCGATCGCGACGAGCTGGACCGAGCTGATGCTCGAAGCGGTCGCGAAGGTCTCGCTCACCGATCCGGCCTTCCGCCGCTCGCTGCCGCCGGGCTACTCGCAGACCGGCTTCGATCGGTCCAAGTCGCGCGCGGAGTTCAAGGACCTGATGCGCAAGCTGGTCGAGAGCGCCGACTTCGAGGGCGCGATGGATCACTTCGCCGACGATCTGGTCTCGACGCGCACCGCGCTGCTCGAAGGCCAGATCGAGCAGCTTCTCGCGTTGAGCAAGGTGCACGAGGACAGCCGCGCCGGCGCACGCCCGAACCTGCTCTACCGCTACCGCGAGAAGGACGGGCAGTTCATCGTCAGCTGCTACGGCGCCGAGATGCGCTTGCCCGACCACGCCGCCGAGCCCACGCGCTTCGCGCTCGAGAACAGCAACTTCGTCGTGAAGGATCTGCCGGGCGATCTCGATGACGCCGGCAAGGTCGTGCTCGTCAAGCGCCTCGTTCGCGAGGGCATGGTCCGCATCCTGAGCTGATGGCCTCGTTCTCGGCCGCATCGTTCCGCCTCGACGTGACGCCGGCCGGCGTCGCAATCGAAGTGATCAACGAACGGAACCACTCCGCCGGCCTCGAAGCAGGATGTACGCTCGACGAGTTCCTCGAGGGCACGTTCCACGGCGAGGTGCGGCAGTACCTCGGCGCGGACGTGCTCGAGACTGCGCTGCGAGAAGCGCGGACGCTGCGACGCTGACGAGACGGCGCTCAGCGCGAGGTGTACGTCATCACGAGGTACATCACGCACTCCTCGGAGCCCGGGTTGACGTACGAGTGCGGCACGTCGGCGGTGAACACGATCGCGTCGCTCTTGCCGAGCTCGTATCGATCGCTGCCGACCTCGAGCTCCAGCCGGCCCGCCGTGACGACGAGGTTCTCGCGCGTGCCGGGCTGATGCGCCTGCGCGTCCTCGCGACTGTGCGCGGCGAGGTGCAGCTCGTAGAGCTCGGCGCTCGGCTTCTCTTCGAAGGGATAGAGCGCACGTGACGAGAAGCGACCGTCCGGGCTGACGAGACGCCGCGCCTCCTGCGCGCGCAGTACACGTGTGCCCGCACGCTCGGGTGTCGCGAGCAGCGTCGAGAACGGGACCTCGAAGGCCTGCGCGATCCGCCACACGGTGCTGACGCTCGGCGGTGTCTTGCCGAGCTCGATCTGTCCGAGGACGGTGCGACTGAGGCCCGTGATGCGCGCGAGCTGATCGAGCGTCAGGTTCCGCTGCGTTCGGAGCGCGCGCATGTTCGCGCCGACGACGACGTCGAGGCCCGGCTCGGGAAGCCCACAGCTCGCATCGCTCTCGGGCGGAGCGCTGCTCGCCGCGGACACGGGACGCTCGGGGCGCTCGACCGGCAGTCCATCGGCGATCCAGGCCTGGGTGCCTCCGTCGAGCTGGTAGACCTTCGCGTAACCGAGCGACTCGGCGATCGAGGCGGCCGTCGCGCTGCGCATGCCGCGCGCGCACACGAGCATCACCTCGTCGCGCGGCAGGTGCCGCTTCGGGTCGTTCTTCACGTCGCCGAGCGGCGCGTTGCGCGCGCGCGGTACGTGGCCGCTCGCGAACTCGTCGGGCTCGCGCACGTCGACGACGTCGATCGTGCCGGCCGCGATCAGCTCTTCGGCTTCTTTCGGGGAGAGCGAGTGAATCATCCAGTCCGCCTATGCGGACTAGCGTCGCACGTGTCCAGCTTGCAAGCGCATCAAAGCATCGACGAGCGCGTCGATGTCCTCGCACGTGTTGTACGGCGCGAGCGACGCGCGCACGGTCGCCTCGACACCGAAGCGCCGCAGGATCGGCTGCGCGCAGTGATGCCCCGAGCGAACCGCGATGCCCTCGCGATCGAGCAAGCCACCGACCTCTTCGGTCTTCTGGCCCGCGAGCACGAACGAGATCACGCCCGCCTTCTCGGGCGCGGTGCCGATGATCGTGAGGCCCGGCACCGTGAGCAGCTTCTCGGTCGCGTACTCGAGCAGCGCGTGCTCGTAGCGGCCGACGTTCTCGACGCCGACGCGCGCGAGCCAGTCGAGCGCCGCACCGAGGCCGACCGCGTCAGCGATGTTGCCGGTGCCCGCCTCGAAGCGCGCGGGCGGTCCTTGGTAGACGATCTTCTCGAACGTCACGTCGGCGATCATGTTCCCGCCGCCTTGATAAGGCGGCATCTGCTCGAGCAGCGCCGTCTTGCCGTACACGGCGCCGATGCCGGTCGGCGCGAACACCTTGTGACCGGAGAAGACGTAGAAGTCGCAGTCGAGCGCCTGTACGTCGACCGTCATGTGCGAGATGGCCTGCGCGCCATCGAGCAGCACCTTCGCGCCCTCGCGATGCGCCATCTCGATCATCTCGCGAGCGGGCGTGATCGTGCCGAGCGCATTGGACACCTGCGGCATCGCGACGAGGCGCGTTCTCGGGCCGAGGAGCTTGCCGTACTCCTCGAGGATCACCTGACCGCGATCGTCGACGGGCGCGACGCGGAGCTTGGCACCCTTGAGCTGACAGAGGCGCTGCCACGGAACGATGTTCGCGTGGTGCTCGAGCCACGTGAGGACGATCTCGTCGCCCTCGCGCACGTTCGCCATGCCCCACGTGCCTGCGATCAGGTTGATGCCCTCGGTCGCGCCACGCACGAACACGATCTCGTTCTTCGACGGCGCGCGGATGAACTTGCGGACGGTATCGCGCGCCGATTCGTACGCATCGGTCGCACGCGCGGCGAGCGTGTGCGCGGCGCGATGGATGTTCGAGTTCTCGTGCTCGTAGAAGAACGAGATGCGATCGATGACGGCGCGCGGCTTCTGTGTGGTCGCGGCGTTGTCGAGCCAGACGAGGCGCTTGCCGTGGACGCGCTCCTCGAGGATCGGGAACTCGCGGCGGATCGCGTAGGGATCGAGACCGTTGCCGGTCGGCTGCCGCACCGAGAGATCGGTGACGGGCTCGATCTGCCACGGCGTCGAGGTCGTCGTCGGATTCGTCGTCGGCTCGGGGCGCGGTGGCGTGACCCAATACGGCAGCGAAGCCTCGTCCGGCGCGGCGCTCTCGAGCGGAGCTCCATCGATCACCGGGATCGACTCGAACGTCGGCAGGCCGAAGTCGCCGAACGCACCGACGGCATCGAGCGAGAGCGGCGCGTCGAAGGGCGAGCTCGTCGGTGCCGACGCAGTGGCGAGCGAGGGCGAGGGCGAGAGTGGGAGCGAGGGGGCGGGCGCGAGCGAGGGTGCCGGCGCGAGCGAGGGCGCAGGCACGAGCGAGGTCGTCGGCGCCGACGGCGGCGCGATCACGAAGAGCTCGTTGGCCGCACGCGCCATCGCCGCGAGCAGCGACGTCGCATCGCCATCGGGCAACGTCGGCCCGAGCGGCACGCGCGTCACCGCCCCCGCGAGGCCCGGCGTCGGCGCGCTCGCGGTCGGCACCTCGCTCGGTCGCGGCAGCTGATGCTGGACGAGCTGCAGCTCGCCCGGCACCGCCGCGAGAGGATCACGGGTACTCATGGTAGTGGTCGATCTTCACGTCCTCGAGGACGCCGAGCGCGTCGTGCGTGAGCACCGCCACCGAGCAGTACAGAGAGATGAGATACTGGGCCCCGCCGTTCTGGTTGATGCCCATCATGCGCACCGAGAGGCTCGGGCTCACCTCGCCCGGAAGGCCCGGCTGGAAGAGACCGATCACGCCGCGCTTCCGCTCGCCCGTGCGCAGCAGGAGGATCGACGACTTGTTCGCCTTCACCGGCACCTTGTCCGACGGAACGAGCGGCAGGCCGCGCCACGTGAGGAACGGCGAGCCGAAGAGCTGCAGCGTCGGCGGCGGCACACCGCGGCGCGTGCACTCGCGACCGAACGCCGCGATCGCCTTGGGGTGCGCGAGGAAGAAGGCCGGCTCCTTCCACACCGTCGAGATCAGCTCGTCGAGATCGTCGGGCGTCGGGGTGCCCTTGCGCGCCTTGATGCGCATCTCCGGATCGGCCGTCGGCAACAGACCGTACGCGCGGTTGTTGATGAGCTCGTGCTCCTGCTTCTCCTTCAGCTTCTCGACGGCGAGCGTGAGCTGCTCCTTCGTCTGATCCATCGGGCTGCGGAACAGATCGGACACGCGCGTGTCGACCTCGATCGTCGTGGTGATCGAGCTGAGCACCAGCTCGCGCGGCTGCGTCTCGTATCCGGACTTTCCGACGGGAAGCGCCTCACCCTGCACGGGGCTGCACTTCACCGCGAACTCGTCGTCGAGCGCTTGGTTCAGTCGATAGACGCCGGCTTCCACCGGCGTCCACGGGATCATCTGCGTGAGCCAACGAGGAGTCGCGCCGCGCCACTGCGGCGGCGTCTTGGTGGTGTTCGCGAGCTGCCGCGCTTGCTTCTCGTCGATGGATCGGAGCTGATCTGCCATGTGTGGTCTCCCGCCTCGCGCGCGACCCTAAGGGAGACGTTTCGCGAGCGCAACGAGAGTGTGGTGCAGCGATGCGCGCACTCTCACGCGCCCGAACATTTGACGGGGGCGCGCTACGAATCCGCGGGATTTGCTGGAAATGGAACGGCTAGGCGCCGCTGCAGTCGCCGTAGCACTCGCAGCAGGGCTCGTCGCAGTCCTCGGGGAAGTCGTCGCAGTCGGCGTTCACCATTCCGTCGCACGACGCGGGCAGCGGCGGGCAATACAAACCGCCGCACGATCCGTTGCCGTGGCACACGGTCTCGTTGCAGCAGTTCGGCTGGCCGCAGTCGCTCGCTCGGCACGGACAGCACTGGATCGTTCCGCCGAGCGTTCCGGTCGTGACCGCGAAGTCGCCCTGCGGGCACGTCGCCACGTCACCCGATCCCATCGGGCACACGCATCCCGGCATCAGCGGATCGGCGCAGTGCTCCATGCAATCGGCCGACGTCGCGCACGCGAAGAGATCGAAGCAGCCCGCCAGGCGATTGCAGTTCAGATCGCGCGGCATCGAGCAGTCCTCCGCTTGCGGCACTTGCTCGCCGTCGCACGTCGAGCCCCACGCTCCCCCGACACAAGTCTGCGTTCCTGCGTGACAGGCGCCGACGCCCAACGTACGCGCCGGACCGTCGTAGCAATCGCGCGTGTCGCCGTCGGTGCAGCCCGTCTGACATGCGGGATCGGTCGCGCACGCGGGATCGCTGCAGTCGACGAGCCCGTCGCAGTTGTCGTCGAGCGAGTTGGCGCAGTACTCGGCCACCGGAGCGAACTCGCCGGTGCACGGTCCCCACTGCGAGAACTCGGCGCTGCCCATCATGCACTCTTGCGTTCCGTCCACGCAGAGCCCGACGCCGCGGTACATCGGATCGATCGTGTACGGCCAGCACCCACGTGGCGCGTCGCCCGGCGCACAGGGACAGCCCTCCAGATCGGGCGAGCTCGCGTCGCACGATCGCATGTAGCCCGAGTCGGAAGGGCCGACGCCGCCACCGTCGGTCTGCTGCATGATGCCCGTGTCTTCGTCCGAGCCGCTCGCCGCATCGACGTCGCCGTCGACGCCGGCGTCGTCGCGACGAGGCCGCGTTCCGTTCGCGCAGCTGCATCCGATCGCGACGTGGGAGAGGACGACCAAGAGAAAACAGCAAAGAAGAGAACGGAGCATGAGCGGCCCTCCCACGGCACGAGCGTCTCATGGCGAAGGCCCCGTCGATAGCGGGGCGCCCGCGACCGGAATTGTCCCGGTGAGACCGGATGGTCATGACTCGCGAGCCACGAGCTTCCGTGCGAGTACGCCGAACATCCCCCATTGTCCCACTGGATGAGCGATAAGAGGGGGCGGCACGACGAGTGCTGTGTCGCCCGTTTCCCCCGAGGCCAGCATGGACATCTTCACGAACTTGAGCGAGCAGACCCACTATTCGACCGCGAAGCTCCAGGGGATCATCTCCGCCTGGGTGCTCTCGAGCGCGTTCGAGCGCCGCGGAGGGAAGGTCTCGGCGAGCGACGGCCACGTCGAAGAAGCCGAGTACCGCAAGCAGTCGGTGTACGCGCTCCTCTATTCCGTCTACGCGTCGGTCGGGACCGTGAAGAGCGAGCGGGGGGAGCCGTATCAGTTTACGTTCAACACGTGGGGATACGCGTGGCCTACTGCGTGGGGAGAGTCGCCGACGAGCGCGCGCGATCCCCAGCGCTTCGGTCGCAACGCGTACAGCGGCCTTCATCACTTCGCGGCGCTGCGTGAGCTTGCGCGCGCGCGCGACGGCCTCATCCACATCGTCGAGATGGGCTGCGGCACGGGCGCCGGGGCCGATCACGTCTGCGAGAACGTCTGGCCTCGCTGCACGTACGAGGCGGTCGACATGCAGCGCGCGGCGATCGAGACGTGCCGCCGCATGTTCGTCCCCCGACATCGCAACCGCCTCGTCGCGACGCACGCCGATGCGACGAACCTGCCGATCGGGGACGCCGTCGCCGACATCGTTGCCGTGTGCGAGACACACGTCACCGATCAGGGCGAGGTCATGACGGAGGAGGACCGCAAGTTCTTCCGCTCCGCGAGCCGTGTCCTGAAGCCGGGCGGGTTTCTCACGTGGGGCAACGCGATCCCCGACCGTGCCTGGCAGCCGTGTCTCGACTTCATGGCCTCCATCGGCCTCGAGCTGGTGGAGAAGGTCGACGTGACGCCGGAGGCCGTTCGAGCGCGCGACGAGGATCACGCGCGCATCGAGGCGTACGTCGAACAGACGGTCCAGAAGTTCGCCGCGTTCCGCCTGCCGGTCGTGGGACCCGCTCGGGCTGCCGACGCAGGGCTCGCGATGCGCAACCTCGCCCGCGATCCCGGCACCCGCCTCTACGACGACATGGTCACGCGCGCCGACACCTACAAGGTGGTGCTCGCGCGCAAGCGCGCCTGAAGCCTGCGGCGACTCGCGATCTCGCGCTCGTCACGGTATCGTGATGCACGATGCGATTGCTGTTCTTCGCTTGCTGCTCGTTCCTCTGCGTCGCCTGCGGTGGCACTCCGCCCGCGGGCGATGTCGATGCGGACCTGCGAACCGATGCCGGCCGCGACGCGGCGACCGACGGAGCGCTCTCGGGCGATGCCGACCACACGTCGATGGACGCGGGCGACACGTCGACGCAGGACACGGGACGCACGTCGAGCGATGCGGGTGACGCCGGCAACGACGATGCCGGCGGCGACGCGTCCGGCCATGTGGAAGATGCCGCGATCATCGACGCGAACGACGCGTCCCACGATGCCAACGACATCGTGGACGACGATACCGGCGCCATGGTCGTGCCGGACGCGACGGTCCTCGGCTGTGCACCCACCACGCACCTGACCGGCAATCCTCTCGGCGCTGCGTACGATTGGATGGGGTGCGGCGGCTCGGAGACACTCGGCAGCGCGTCCAATTGGACGTACAACGTGATCACCGTCGACGGCGGCGTCGGGTTCTTCCGCGCCGCGAGCATCGCGACCGGGGCCACTGGACAAGCCGCCGTCGGCACGTTCCTTCTTCCGGCGCCTTCCGTCGCCGCGCCTCAGGCCGTGGTGTGCTCGGGCCCGTCGAGCACCGTCGATGTCGATGGCGCCGGCTACGTGAGCGGCTTCGCCTTCCACGGCGCAACGACCCTGCACACGAGCGGCAGCAGCGCGGCCGGCGGGCTCGTCATCACGATCGGCAGCTCGACGACGCTCGCTGGCGACGTCGGCACGCATCACTTCGCGTCGGCGACCGCGACCACCTTCGGAACCTACGACGCAACCGGCGCCAACATGACGATGTTGGTCGGCGCGACGTCGCTCTCGCTCGCGTTGGCGCGAGACGTCGATGCGATCACGATCGGGATCGTGCAAGTTGCGTCCGGATCCACCACGGACGTCTACACGTTCAGCTCCGGGACCGCGACGAGCACGACCGTGACGCTCCCTTCGACCGTGACGCTCCTCGGCACGTGTGACGGCGCGAGCGCGGGCGCTGCATCGCTCGATGGCGCCCTCACGCACTGATTCGATTCATGGCGTCGGTGGCTCGAAGACGACGCCGCGCCCGAACAAGTGATCGGGATCGAACGAGGCCTTGAGCACGCGGAAACGGTCGTAGGTCTCCTCGCCCAGGTTCCTCCGCCAGACGTCGGGCCCGACGCTGCGCTCTGCCGAGAGGTAGCGCCGAAAACCGTGCGCGCGAGCCATCGCCTCGACCTCCGCCTCGACTCGATCGATCTCGGAACGCGCCGCGCGATGCTCGTCGACCGTGGACACGATCCAGATTCCGCACGCGACCACGTCACCTGCGACCGGCGTCACCAAGGGCGCGTAGACGTCTCGATGAACGATGGCGTATCGATACGGCTCGACCCAGTGCAGCCCGCTCGCGTGCCGCGCTTGGATCTGCGCGAGCGCGTCTCGTGCCTCCTCGAAACGAGCAGGCTCGACCATGAGCGTCCACCACGAATGGACCGGCGTGAAACCCTCGTGCTCCTCGGCTCGCGTCGAAGGAATCGAGGCGCAGTCTCCCACCGGGAACGGTCGGACGCCGGGCGCAGGCACGACGGTGACGTTCATCTCCGCGGACACGATCACTCCGAGCTGTCCGACCGATCCGAAGAGCCATCGAAATGCCTCGTCGGCAGGCGTGAGCGTGCGCGCGGCGCCGGTCCCGTCGACGAGCGTGACGCTGCGAGCCTGGCTCCACAGCCCACCGAATTCGGAGGAGAGCGACCCGAAGCCGCCGGCGGAGACGTAGCCGCCGACCGAGGGACCGGGCGGGCCATCGTTGCTCACGCGCAGGCGAAGACCGAACGGCGCGAGAAAACGGTCGACGTGGACGACGGCCACGCCGGCATCGACCGTGACGCTCTCCTCGGTCGTCCTGCAGATGCGCCGCATGCGCGTCGTCACGATCGACAGCTCTCCTGCGCGAGCGACGGAGCCGCCGTTGGTCGAGTGTCCGCGACCTCGGACGCGAATCGCCATTCCCTCTCGCCGCGCCTGCCGGACGGCGCTCTGCACGTCGAGCACGGACGTGGGCGAGATCTCCAGGAACGGCCCGTCGAGCTCGACCGCGCGACCATAGTCGGACCGAGCGACCGCGCTCTCTCGCGCCCCGAGACGCTCGAGCGCCTCGCGAGGCGTCATCGTCTCGTCGAGGGCCGGAAGGCCGGCGTCTCCCGTCGAGGCGGGCGTGCCTCCGGTGATCGGCTCGAGCGCCGATGACGCCGGGCGAGGCGTCGGGTCGACGCGGCGCGCCTCTGCGGGCGCTGCCGTCGTCGAGACGCCGTTCGCGAGAACGACGAGCAGGACCGAGAGGCCGACCAGGCGCGCGCGAAAGTCGGTCGAGGGAACGCTCCCTCGGTAGAGCGCGATCGCGACGGCGAGCACGGTCATCACGACCGCGTGAACGAGATCGCTCCGCCCGATCGCGAGCGGAGCCCAAGCCGCGATCAGCAAGCATGCGAGCGCGACTCCGCGTACGGCGCGGGCGACGACCGGCGCCGAGACGTTGCGGCGACGGGCCAGCGTGAACAGCGTCTGGACGCCTCCCTGTGCATCGGTCTCGACGTCCTTTTCGTCCTTGAGCGATGCGAGCAGCGACCAGCCTCCGAACGCCAACAGCGCAGCGACCGCGACGTCGGGCCCGTACCGCCACGAGAAGGGAAGGCGCTCCATCGTCGAGGTCAGCCGCGCGCCGTCGCGAGCGGCACCGAGATCCGCGAGCTGGGGCATCGCGGCGGCGAGCACACCGAGCATGAAAGCGCTGCCTCCCCACAGGCCCTCGAGCTTCAGGTTCGCAGGGACGTATCGCTTCCCGCGATAGAGCGGCGAGTTGTAGAGATACGACGCGACGCCGTAGATCGTCGTCGGCACGGCGAGCACGGAGCCGTGTGCGTAGAGCAGCAGGGTCATCACGACCCACGTGAAGTGCACGACGACGAGATCGTAGGGAGCGACGCGCGGCGGCTCGTCCGGGCGCTCTTCCAGATCGTCCCAGTGATCGTTCTGCACGATGGTCGTCACGCCGCAGAGCGAGACGACCAGCAGCACGTGGAGCACCTGGAAGTCGAGCGGCCGGATCCACGCGTAGCCCACGAGCGCGACGCCGATGAGCGGGAGTGCGTGGACGAAGCGCGCGGCGATCAGCCGACCGACGCTGGCCCGATAGGCGACGAAGTAGACGAGGAGAAGCGTGACGAGCTGGCTCGAGACGAGCAGCACGTCGATCTTCACGTCCGACCAGTAGCGCTCGCGGAGCCAGAACGTGAGCGTGGGCAGGACGGCGCCCATGAACATGCAGGTCAGGTAGGCGATCGCCAGACCCAGCCCCGCGCGCCACGCGCTCCGCGTTCGCAGCCAGAGATACGTGCCGGTGAGCAGCGTCGCGCCCCAGAGCGCCAGGCCTTCGCCGAGCGGCATCTGACGCTCCGGGTCGACCATCGACCACGCCCAACCTTCGGGGAAGTTCCGTATGTAACTGTACGAGAAGCCCCGATCGCCGACGACGACCTCGCCCCATCCGCCCGCCAGCACGTCGATGATCGGCGGCGTGATCCCGAGAAAGAGTCCCACGAGCACGACGTTGATGCGTCGTTCCCACGGAGCGGGCGCGAGCAGGCGCACTGGGAGCCCGAACGCGAAAAAGCAGAGCGCGTACCAGCTCGCGTACACGAGCATGTCGGACGCGACGCGGATCTCGTGGTAGCCGACGAGAAAGAGCTCGAGCAGCAGCCGCATCGCCGCCACGAAGGTGGCGAACAAGACGACCGTCTCACCGTGGAACGCGCGCTTCTCTTGAAGCGTGATGAGGTTCGAGACCCAGCGAAGCACCCGGCGCTACCCCGAGCTCGAAGCGCGCCCGCACGATGCGGCAGGACGATCAGTTACACGGGACACACGTGAACTCGACGTCCGACGACTGGAGTGTGGGAGCACGCGTCAGGCTCGGGTCCGCGTGCAGGACGGTCTGCACCTGCAGGAAGTACTGCCCGCTCCGCGCTCCTGCCGAGAGCAAGAGAGAAGCGACATCCGCAGTCCCGCTGACCGTCGTGCCCGACGAGGGCGGATCGACGCGCAACACGGCCGTGGGCGGCGACGGGAAGCCGGTCGACGTGTTCGACGACTGGAACAGGAACTCGACGTACGTCCCCGGCGGGACGTCGACGCGATAGGTGAACCCGCCCCACACGGGGCACTCGTCGATCGTGCACGGCGTCGGCTGCGATGCATACACGTGCGTGTACGTCGCGGTCGGCTGATAGAACGAGCACGGACAACTGATCATGCCGCCGCAACCATCGCTGCCGGTGCCACAGACCGCACCGGACGACGCGCACGTGATCGGCGTGCACGCGAGGTGGCCACACATGCCGGGCGTCCCGCCGCCGCCGCAGCTGTCGCCCGCGGCGCACGAGCCGCAGTCGAGCGTGCCGCCGCAGCCATCGGCAGCCTGTCCGCACGCACGTCCCTGCTGCGCGCACGTACGCGGCACACACGGGGGCGCGGTGATGCACGACGCGAGATCGAAGAGCATGTACTCGAGCACGCGCTCCTGCGCGGTGAGCCGACCGTCCGAGCACTCGCCCGGGAAGTCGACGCCGTTCGTGCCGCCCGAGTTCTCGACGTGGAAGTCGCTGAACACCACGCGGCCGCATTGATTCGCAGCTGGCGATCCGATCGGCGTGTCGAAGGTGTAGTGGGTCGGGATGGGCGCAGGGCCCGTCGACGCGAGATAGCAGCGGTGATCGGAGAGACAGGTGTCTCCTGCGTTGCACTGGTTGTTGTGCGAGCAGCCCCAGCCGCAGCTCGTCGTGAAGCACGCGTAGCCTTGATCGGTGTAGTTGGTCACGTTCCACGTCGTGGACAGCCACTGCTGCGCCGGCGGATTGATGACGCTTCGCGCATCGACACGAACGACCGCGACGTCGACCTGACCGAGCGTCGTCGACGCGCCGCGGTTGAACAGCCATCGAGCGAACGTGTCACCGCGCGTGAACGTGCGATCGATGGTGGCGGTCAGCGTTCCGTTCGTCGATCCCGCGTCCGTCCACCAGTTCGCCGTCTGGGCGAACGGCGCGGGCGCGCTCGCGGTCGGGTCGGCCGAGCCCGTCCAGGTATTCGTCAGCCACGTGTAGTGGAAGTGGGTCGCGAAGATACGGCCACCGCGGTTCGCGTAGTCGATCATCCGCTGCTGCTCCGCGGCGCTCCGAGAGTTCGCACCGCCTTCGCAAGCGAGCAGGACCATGTCGTACGGGCTCAGGCTGGTGCTCGACGACCAGAGCGTGCTCGCGGCGGCGGTTCCGCTGCCAGCATCGGCGCCGTTCGACTGGAAGATGTGGACGCGGCCCGCGCCGCTCGACGTCGTGAACTCGGCATCGTCGACGCCCATCTTCCGCAGCACGCACTCCATCGCGTCGACGTTGCCCGTGACCATCGCGATGTGCGGGATGTCGCCCTCGCCACGGTTGCGCGGCATGTGGGTCATGGAGGCGGCAAGCGTGGTCGTGTCGCAGCAGGCGACGTTGGGGATCGTCACCTGCCGGCGCCAGCGACCCAGCTGGATGACGAGCGGGATGTTCGATCCGCAGGGCACGTCGGTGAGCGTGAAGTTGCCGTCGATGTCGGTCTGCGTGCGCGCGACGGGATCGCCCGAGAGCGCCGCCGCACAGCTGTCGCAGCTCACGGACGTGGTGAACGCTGCCGGCGTCGAGCCGGGGACGAAGACGTTGACGTTGTTCAGAGGATCGGCCGATCCCCACGTCGCGGTGTCGTCGTGCCCGGGCACCGTCACGACGCCGCGGATCGTCGTCGTGCCCTGCGCACCCGTGGACAGCGCCGAGGTCGACACCACCACGTCGTCGACCGACACGGTGTTCGCGGCGCCGCTCAGCCCCGAGCCGTCCCTGATGTAGCTCCACTGGAAGGTGTGCGCGCCTGGCGTCGAGGTCGTGTAGGAGACCTGCGTCCAGCCGGTGGTGCCGGACCAGCTGCCCTGGTCGACCCCATCGAGATAGAAGTGGAGCAGCCCGTGACCGGAACGACTGTCCGTTCTGAACCAGAACGAGATCGTGAGCGTCGTGGTCGTGGACGCCGTGAACGAGATGCTCGTGGTGCTGTTGGTCCCCAGGCCCGCGCTCTGCATCGAGCGCGTGCCGCCGTGCGCGGTCGTCGACACGACGCCCCATGCGGGTGAGCCGGTGGTCGTCCACCCGGTGGGGAGTGAGCCGCCCTCGAACGTGTAGGTGGCGGAAGTGGCCGCGGTCGTCATCGGGTTCGGGCAGGTCGGAACCCGAGTGCAGATCGCAGGCGGACTGGCCTGCGTGCAACGCAAGACCTGGCCTGGGATGCCGCAGCGGCTCGGCGTCCCCACGCCGCACGCCTGCGGTGCGACGCACATGCCGCAGCTCGCCGTGAGGTTGCCGCATCCGTCGTCCACGGGACCGCAGTTGGCGGTGCCGCAGCCGTGGGCGGTGCACGCCGCCGTCGGGCTGCCGCAGTGGAAGGCCACGCCGCCGCCGCCGCACGTCGTCCCGCCAGCACAGGTGCCGCAGCTGACGGTGCCGCCGCAGCCATCGCTCACGCTCCCGCAATTGTAGCCAGCGGGGCAGCTCCGGACGGAGGGGACGCAGCCCGGAGGCGCGCTCGTTCCCGTCATCGACGTGATCGTGATCCCGCCCGTCGCAGGGTTGTAGACGGTGTTCGTCCCCATCGCCGCGTCGGAGGGATCCGGCGTGAGCAGGTTGTCGAAGTCCCGCGGATTGCACGGGTTCGCGGCGCTCGGCGGCGAGACGAGCGAGCCCGCGGTGTTCACGGTGTAGTCGACGATCGACTCGCACGCGCTCCAGTGGCCCTCACGGCAGTATCGGGTTCCACGGTGGCAGACGAGCTGCGAGCCCTGCGTGGTGGTCGGATCGAGGTAGCAGTCCGTCGGGCGCGTCGCGGTGCACTCACATCCCTCTTCGGGGTGCGCACAGTTCGTGGGGCCCGCGTCCTGGCGCGGCCCGCTGTCGATCCCCAGCCCCGTCCCCGCGGGAGGCGAGCCGGGCGTGCACGCCGCGAGCAGCCCGAGGAGCGCCAAGCGAGCGCTCGCTCGAGCCCTCGGGCTCGCGAAAGAGGCCATCGGTTGCGACATTCTGGCTCCTTGGGCCCCGAAGCAATGATCGGACCCGAGCGTGACGCGCTGTCGGACGCGGTTTTCCCCGTCGTTTTCGACGGGCTCTCGCCCCGACGCCTCACCGATTCTTGCGAAGGAGCGAAATCTTTTCATAGCGTCAACCACCAGTGCAGGCGGGTGAGCCACCCTCTGCGGGTGTCGCGCAGACCTGATTCGCCGGGCACGACGCCGTGCTCGAGCATCCGCCGGAGTCGACACACTCCTCCACTCCGTCTCCCCAGAGATCTCGGCAGTGCTGTCCCGGAAGGCAGTTCGTGTCGTCGTGGCAGACGCCGTATCGACCGCACGAGGCGACGCCCGACACGGCGCGCGCGGTGCACGTCTGACCGCCGGAGCAGTCGGCGTTCTGGACGCAGATTCCGTCGCTGAACTGGCACTCGTCGTTGCCGTCGCCATCGACGTCGATGCAGACTTGGTGGTCGCTCAGCGTCGCGGCGCACGCGGTGCTCGACGAGCAACGCCGGCTCAGCCACACGCACGTCCCGCCTGCCATCGCGCGATTGCACGCGTAGCCGAAGGGGCAGCTTCCGTCGGCGGCGCAAGCGAATCGACGATCGACGCAAGTGCCGGTCTCGCAAGCGAAGCCCAGCGGACACGTTCGCGAGTCGGTGCATCCGGTGGCGCTCGACGTGCAGACGCCGTCCGAGCACGTCGCGCCGCTCGGGCAGTCGGCGTCGATGCCACACGCCGAGCCCGCTTGGCTGCAGTGCATCCCGCACACGTCCGTCGTGCAGATCTGCCCGGTCGGACACGATGCGGCGCTGCAGTCCGTTCCCATCGAGGGACCACACGTGCAGATGTCGAACGCGCCATCCGGCCAGCGGCAGGGGCCGGCATCACTGGCGATCGCCGCGTCCGGCCCGGCGTCGGCGAGCGGGCCGCCGTCCGCGGAGCCAGCATCGTTGCCGCCTACGTCGCGCGCGTCCGCGCTCGCCGCCGCGTCGTGGGGGCCCGTGTCGGGGGTCCCCGCGGGTGGCGGTGGTTGATCACAAGCGGCGAGGGTCGTGAGGAGCGCGAGCCACGAAGCGACGCTTCTCAATGACATCGGAGCCTCGCCAAACGCATGTGATTCACGCTACCGACGAGGTCCGACCAGGTCAACAGAACGTTCCCGTCTCCCGAGACGCGCGCCGTGATGGGACCGCCCGTCGCCGTCATCGCGACGAGATCCGCGCGACTGATCTCCCGGAGCGCTCCGTCGAGGAGCAGGACCCGCAGCATCGGCGCGACGCCGTCCTGCCGGTACGCCACGACGAAGCCGTCGCCGAGGATCGCGATCGCGGCATCGGTTCCCGTGTCTTCGCCTATCGTGAGCGACTGTTCGATGTGGAAGAGCGTGCCGTCGCCGACGAGCAGATGGCCGTGAACCTCGTGGCGCGTGCCGCCCGGGACGACGCCGTAGACCGCAGCGCCGCTGGTCGTCGCCACGACGGCATCGATCGTCCCGTCGCCGTCGGGGCTGGCGGTGAGCGAGAGAGGATCACCGGCCGCCGTGAGCGCCGCGTCGAGCGGCTGCAGCCAGACGTCGTTGGTCGGGCCGAGCCAGCCGACGACGTAGCCAGAGCCCGTGGTCGTGAACGAAGTGGGGATCATGGCGGCACCGGTCGGCGCGAGACGTACCGGAGCTGTTGCGCTCGCCCCGGCGGTGTCGACCGAGAGCGCCAGCGTCGCTCCCGGCGAGCCCGGCTCGGCCCAAGCGATGGCGTTCATCGTCCCGTCCGAGGCGACCGCGGGCGTCGTCTCGTCGATGGTGTCCGTGTGGGTCTGTCGGCGCGGCGCGGCGGTCCACGCGCCTGCGTCGTCGACGAGCGAATAGACCTCGACGTTGCCGTCGCGGTTCGAGAGCCAACCGATCAACCACCCCGCGCCCGTGCGCGTGATCACCGGGCTCGAGTCGTCGAAGTCATCGGTCGTGAGCTGCTGCGTCGTGAGCGGTGGACCGCCGTTCGACGGGATCTCGACGAAGTAGAGGTCCTCGTGATCACTCACGTCGTGCTTCGAGTACACGATGCCGAAGCTCGTCGCGCCCGCTGCGGCCGACAGGCGCCGGACGTCCGAGCGCAGGTCGTAGTCGATCTCGAAGAAGTCGGTCGCGACGTCGAAGCGACAACTGTTCTGCACGTCGGCGTCCACGTCGTCCCCGGCATCGAGGCCCGCATCCTCGCGACCGGCATCGTCATGACCCGCGTCCACGCGTGCTGCGTCGTGGGGACCGACGTCGATCGACGGTGCAACCGGAGGAGGCTTGTCGCAGGCGGCGAGCGCGAAGGCGGACAAACAGACGCACGATCCCCACGAGCGCGACACGGCAAGCATCGAGGCAATCGTACACCTCGCGCCCCAGGCCGGCCTACTTCGCGAGTTGCTTTCCAGGCTCGACGAACGACGCCTCCAGGCGCACGTTCAGCCGCAATGAACGAGCGGCCTGCGGCGCTGGACACCATGCTCGCTGCGCTCGGTCGGGAGCTGCCGAGCGACGCGATCCTGACGGGTCTCGAGTGCGAGGCGTTCGGCGGGGACGAGAGCGACGTCGCCGCCGTGGTGCCGGACGCCGTCGTGCGAGCGAGCAGCGCCGCCGACGTAGCCGCGACGCTCCGGCTGGCCCACGAGCATCGCATTCCGGTCACGCCGCGCGCGGCCGGCACCGGCAAGAGCGGCGGCTGCATTCCGATCGAGCGCGGCGTCGTGCTCTCCATGTCGCGCATGCGCGCGATCGCAGAAGTCTCGGTGGGCGACGCGGTCGCGGTCGTCGAGCCCGGCGTGGTGCTCGCGCACGTGCACGAGGCCGTCGAGCGCGAAGGCCTCTTCTACGCGCCCGATCCGAACAGCCTCGCGGAGTGTACGATCGGCGGCAACATCGCCGAGAACGCCGCCGGCCCGCGCACGTTCAAGTACGGCACGACACGCGACTGGATCCTCGGGCTCGAGGTCGTGACCGCGGACGGCACGTCTCTCTCGCTCGGCACGCGCACCCACAAGGGCGTGACGGGCTACGATCTGACCTCGCTCGTCGTCGGCAGCGAAGGCACGCTCGGCGTGGTCACGCGCGCGACGCTGCGTCTCGCATCGAAACCGCAGGCCATCGCGACGCTCGCGGCGCTCCTCCCGTCCGCGGAGTCGATCGGGACGGCGGTGCTCGCGCTCGCCCAGCACGGCATCGAGCCTCGCTGCATCGAGCTCTTCGACGAGCGCACGCTCGCATACGTGCGCGAGGCGAGCCCATTCCCGATCGCGCCCGAAGTGCGCGCGATGCTGCTCGTCGAGCTCGATGGCGATCAGAGCGCGCTGCCGGATGCGATCGAGCGTGCGGGCGGCGTGCTCGTGGACGCGGGCGCGGACGTGCTCGTCGCCAAGCACGGCGGCGATCGCGAGAAGCTCTGGAGCGTACGCCGCGAGCTCTCGCGCGCGCTGCGCCGGAGCGCGCTCGGCAAGATCTCGGAGGACGTGGTCGTGCCGCGCAGTCAGCTCGGCAAGCTCATCGACGAGAGTGCACGCATCGGCGAGCGACACGGCGTGCGATCGGCGTCGTACGGGCACGCGGGCGACGGCAACCTCCACGTGAACTTCCTCTGGGACACGCTCGATCAGATGCCGCGTGTGCGCGCCGCGATGAGCGATCTCTTCGCGAGCGTGCGATCGATGCGCGGCACGCTCAGTGGCGAGCACGGCATCGGCGCATCCAAGTCGGCCTTCCTCGCGGGGGAACAGTCGGCTGCGCTCATCGATCTGCAGCAGCGGATCAAGTCGACGTTCGACCCCCGCGGGATCCTCAATCCAGGCAAGATCTTCGCCTCACAAGGAAGCCATCGCGCGTGTTGAGCACCGAACGCGGAGACATGAAGAGCATCGCGCGCGAGCACGGCTTTCTGCCGATGCACGTGACGGGTCGTATCCCGAGCGCGCTCGAAGGCACGTTGGTCCGAACGGGGCCCGGCCTCTACGAACAATTCGGCGCGCGCGTCGGTCACTCGTTCGAGGCCGATGGCGCGCTCTCCGGCGTGCGGCTGCGCGGCGGACGCGCCGAGTGCGCGATCCGCTTGTGCCACGGCGAGGGAATGGTGGCGGAGGAGCGTGCCGGCAAGCCGCTCTTCGGCCCGCGTGCGAACCGCTTCCGTCGGATCGCGAACTCGCTCTTGGGTCGCACCAAGAACACCGGCAACACGTCCGTGCTCGCCTGGCAGGACCGATTGTTCGCGCTCGTCGAGTCGAACAAGCCGCTCGAGATCTCGCCTGTCGATCTGACGACGCTCGGCGAGACGGATCTCGATGGCGCGATCACCGCCGCATTCTCCGCGCATCCGCACCGCGTGGTACCGCGTCGCGCGACGTACGACTTCGGTCTCGCCTACGGGCCGAGGACCGAGCTCGTGCTCTACGAGCTGCCGTGGGAGGGCAAGGCGCGACGCCTCTTCTCTCTGCCGCTTCGCACGGCCGTGATGCTCCACGACTTCGCGGTGGGCCCGCGCTACGCCGTGTTCTTCGTCTCGCCGGTGGAGATCAACATCCCGCGCGCGGTGCTCGGCTCGAGCTCGTTCGGCAAGATGGTGCGCTGGGCGCCGAAGCACGGCACCGAGATCATCGTGGTCCCGCTCGATGCACCGGAGCGCGTCGCGCGCTGGACGGTCCCGTCGTTCTTCCAGTGGCACTTCGCGGGCGTGCAGGAGCGCGGTCACGAGCTCGCGGTCCACTACGTCCGCTACGACGACTTCACGACGTTCGATCAGCTCGCCGGCAGCGGCGTCACGCAGCGCGGTGCCCTGCACGAGGCAGTGATCGACCCGATCGCGCGCACCATGCGCACGACGCCGATCTGGGACGGCGCGAGCGAGTTCCCCGTGCTCGATCCGCGCTTCGAAGCGTGTGGCTACCGCGAGGTCTTCGTCACCAGCGAGCGCGGCGGTCGCGCGGCGCTCTCACGCGTGGATCTGTCGAGCGGCCGGGCGCGCACGTACGAGCTCGGCGAGAGCGAGCGCGTCTCGGAGGCGATCTTCGTCCCGCGCGAGCCGAGCGCGCCCGAGGGCGATGGCTGGGGCCTCACGTACGTCTACGACGAGGATCGGGACCAGACGCACCTCGCGATCCTCGACACGGCGCGCTGGGAAGACGGCCCGATCGCACGCTGCTACTTCGAGGCCCACGTGCCGATGACGTTCCACGGCACGTGGATGCCCCTCAGGAAGTGACGAAGCCGCTCAGGAATCTCGGAAAGGAACACCTTCCCGACTCCTCGGCCTTCCGGCCCGTTCCTCAGCGGCTCACTCGGCGATGTCGAAGCGCCACTCGAAGCCGACTCCGTCGGTGCGATCGGGAAGGACGAAGTAGATCTCCATCTCGTCCGTGTCCTCGGTGATGTAACCGTTGTTGACGAAGCAAGCCGTGCCCTGCTGCGTCACGACGTCGTACACCGCCGGGTCGTACACCGTCGTGTACACCGGGCGCGTCTGCCACGAGTAGCAGTTGCCTCGCTGGTCGTAGCTCCCGCAGTACGTCTCCATGCCCGTCTGCACGTCACGCGGGCGCGTGCCTTGGATCGACTGCACGGCCTGCGTGGCGCCCGTCACCTGCGCGTCGTCACGGACGTTCTGATTCGCCCGCAGGAACACGTGGTACATGCTCAGCGGCGTCTGCGCGCTGCGCTCTTCGCCGATGTTGCGCACCGTCACTTGCACGCAGATCTGGTTCGTATCGAGCGCCGTCAGCACGCCTTCGTCGACGAGCGATCCTTGCGCGACGCCGTAGCGGTTCTCCGTGACCGTGGAGGCGACCTGCACGTAGTTCGTGGCGACCGCGCCCGTGCTCAGTGGGCTGATGATGTGCGTCGTGTCGTGCGGGTAACGATGCAGGCTCGCGCCGGCGCACGCCGACAACGCGAGAGAGAAAAGGAATGCCCCAACCAAACGCTTCTTCATCGAACTGTCCTCGAACATCGTCGCCTGAGTTTCGAACCCTGCCCGTGCGACGCGTCGGGCGGGTGTTTCTTGAGCCGACGCGTGCGAGAAGTCACGAACGACGTCGTCTCGAAGAGAGCCCTGATCAAGGTTCGTTCCAGGTAGGAAACGCGCGAGATCGATCGAACGACGTGCGGATCGTGAACGTGAGGTCGCGCTTTCGAGGTATGGAGTTCACTCGATGACCGAGACCGCGGCAGCCTGGCTCGAGCGACGAGGAGCTCAGCACGACGTGATCGCGTGGGCGGCGGCGTTCGGCGACGACTGGAGCAAGCTCTGGCGAGAGTGCCCACGCGGCGACTGGCTCCTCGCGCTCGCATTGCGTCGCGGCGCCCCACCCGAGCGCGTTCTCCTGGCCGCACGACGCGTCGCCACGCTCGCGCTCGATCACGTCGAGGGAGACGAGCGCGTCGCCGTGCAGAGCGCACTGACGACGCCATCGACCGAGGCGACGTCGGCGATCGAGGCACGCGCGGATGCTAGCGTCGATCCGGCGCACGGGGCCGCGCTCTCGGCCGTCGTGCTCGCGCTCCGAGGCGCGCCCGACGACGCCGCGATGGTGCCGCTCCTGCTCGCCCAAGCTGCAGCGATGGACGCGGCCGAGTGCGGGATGAGCGCCGCAGTCTCCTACGTGCAGCGGCGCAGCGCCGAGCTCGTCCGCGAAGTGATCGCGGACGTCCCGGGTTGAACGGCTAAGGCGCGCAGCCGAACGGGATCTGCGAGAGCGTCGTGCCGTCGCGGAGGATGGCGCGATAGAGCGAGCCCGACGCGAGCGGCTCGATCGTGTACTCGGAGACGGCGTGCATCGGGCGCACGTCGAACGCGTCCCCCTCGACGGTGCCGTCGTCGTGCAGGCGCTGCGCGCTCTGGCCGGCGCTGGCACGCCACGCGAGAAGCCATTCGCTCACGCGCGGCTGGTACGCGAGCGTCAGGTGCGTGCGCCCACGACCGCTGCCGAGATCCGTCGTCGGTGCCGCAGCCGTGAGCGCGGTCCCCTGACGGGTGATCAGTCGAACGGTGATCGAGTTGGTCGCAGTGCAGTCCGTGATCCAACCGAGCGCGAAGGTCGTGCTGCCGTTGCTCGCCGTCGGCGCGACGGCGATCCGGATGTCCTGCGGGACGGCCGCCGCAGCCGGCTCGACGTAGTCCGGCATGGGCATCGCGGTCGACGGGCTCACGTGGATGCCACCCGTGTCGAACGTGACCGTCACGATGTGCACCGCGATGGTCGCGTCGGCGCGCGGGTACGCGACCACGAACGCGTCGCCGACCGCCTCGACGATCGGCGGTCCGTTGCCGACGCTCTGGCCGAGGTTGACGACGTCGTTGCTCACGCGGTTCGGTCCGAAGCCCGTGTTGAACACCAACGACGCGGCCGAGACGAACACGTCTCGCGCGGGCGCGGCTCCACAGCCTCGCTCGTCGTCGGCTCCGGAGAGCCACGCGACCGCGACCAGATCTCCGCCGACGAGGTTGCTGTGCACGCCCGCGATGGCCGCCGCCGTGACCTGCTGTGCGCCCGAGGGTGGACATGCGGGAAGCAGGTACTGATCGCCCGCACCCAGCGACACGGTGCTGGCGTTCGGGGCGACCGGGAACACGCCCCATTGCTGGCAAGTGCCGACCGTGACGCGCGCCGCGAGCGCGTAGTTCATCCCACCCAGGCCGCGGATCGCGAGCTGGGGAACGGCGGGCGCGAGCGCCGTCGCTCCTTGATGGAAGCTCAGATCCACCGGCGTCGCCGTAGCCTCGACGGTGATCGCATCGAAGCGCGGCCCGAGCGAATAGCCCGCGACTACCAGCGCTTGATCGGCGTCGGGCTGGTACGTCATCGTGACGATGTCCGGCGCGCCACTGATCGTCGTGAGCGAAGCTTCGGCCGATGCCGGCGGCGCGATCACACCGTCGTCGGCGATGCCGTCGCAGTTCTGATCGCGGCCGTCGCACGTCTCCATGGCGTTCGGATGAACGTCCGCGTGCGCGTCGTCGCAGTCGATCGGGCCACCCTGGGCGCACGCCATCGGCGAATAGCCGTCACCATCGTCGTCACGCAGCTGCTGCTCGCAGTGGAGCGACTCGGTGTTGCACTGCCACGTGTGGCAGCTGTCCGAGACGGGCACGAGCGTCGCGAGCGACGCGCAGTACGCATCGCCGCTGAGCCCGCCGCCGCCGACGGTGCAGTCCGCTTGCGGGAGATGATCGAGACCGAGCGCGCTGCACGCGGGCAGCGCGGCACCGGCGGCGAGCGCGAGGACACAAGAGACGAGAAGGCGGCGCATCAGAACGTCACCTCCATCCCGTTGCCCGTGAAGCGCGCGTGAGGCGCGGTGGCGTCGTCCTCGAGCGGCGCTCCGTCCGACCAGTCCGTGAGCACGCCGATGATGATCGTTCCGATCAGGAGCACGCCCCCGGCGATGAAGCCGATGTCGGCGACGAGCGCGGAGGTCGTGATGCCCGAGGTGTCGCGCGGCAGCCGCGGATCATCCATCGCGATCTGGTTGTGCGTGACGACCGCGTTGATGCCGGCCGCGAGCCCGACGATCCCGCACGCCGCCGTGAGACCGACGCCAGTCCAGAACACCGCGGGCGGAAGCGGGTTGCGCGAGACGTGCACGTGCGTCTCCTCGATGTGCTGCTCGACGTGTTGATCGATGTGTTGGTCGATGTGCTGTTCGATGTGCTGCTCGGCTTGTTCGAGCGTGACGTCGACGGTCACGGTCTCGTGCGCCGCGACCTCGATCTCGCGCCGCCCCGGCAGATACCCCACTGCGCGGAGCTCGATCGCGTGGCGGCCGCCGGGAACGAGGACGTCGCCGGGCGCTTCGCCCACGATGCGATCCCCCAGCCACACCTCGGCGCGTGGCGCGTTCACCGTGAGACGCACGGTGCCGAGCAGGTTGCGCAGCGCGCGCAGCGTCGCTTCGACCGTCGCGCGATCTTCGGCGTCGGCCGGCGCCGTGGCGAGGTAGCGATCGTACTGCTGCACCGCGAGGTCGTAGCGATGCAGCTGCTCCTCGCACTGCGCGAGATTGAAGAGCGTGTTGGGTCGCGCGACGAGCGAATAGGACGCGTCGAACTCCGCGATCGCGCCCGCGCAGTCGCCGTTGCGCGCGAGCGTCAGCCCGGCGACGAATCGATCGCGCGCCTGCGCGAGCGTCTCCGCATCGGGCTCGGCCACGGCCGCTTCTGCGGGCGGCGTCTCGGTCACGGCGCCGTCCTGCGCGTGTGCGGCCGTTGCGCTCGCGACGAGGAACACCGCCGCCAGCCAGGAAAGGTATCGCCCTGCTGTCTCTTTGATCAAAGCCACTACTCCAGAGCTCCGCACGGGAGGCTCGCGTGAGCGATCAGAACTGATCGCGGAAGCTGCCGGTGTGACCGCTGCCACTCGAGGGCGGCGGGGGCGTCGCCGTTCCACCGTGAGCCGGCTCGGGGACTTCGTCTCCGCTCACGCCGACGTGCTGCACACCGCGACCACGTGCGAGCTCGAAGTGGAAGTTCTGGTCCGAGTCGAAGATCGCGAGCCGCTCGAGGCTGCGGTAGCCGTCGCGCTCGACGCCGATGCGGATCGGCGTGAGCCGACGCGGCTGCATCGCATCCATCGGGTTGGGGAACTCGACGCCGTCGATCGTGATCGTCGCATCGTTCGGCACGACCGAGATGCGGACGCGCACCTCCGCGGGCGGCAGAGCGGCGAGCGCAGTGGTCGGAGGTGGGATCGGATCGGCCGCGACGACCGTGGTGGGCGGAGGCGCGACGATGCTCGACGGTGGCGGCGTGACCGTGCTCGCCGCGGGCGTCCTGCCCGAGCCGGCGATCACCCAGCCGAGCCCGATCGCAGCGACGAGAACACCGGCGGCGACGATGCCGATCATCGGCCCGTTCGATCGGGGAAGCGCGGCCGGCAGCGCCGTCGGCTCGTCGCGGAGCACGCTGCCGATCTCGCCCGTTCGCTCGGGCGGCTTTCGCGCGACCGAGCCCATCTCGCCCGTCTGCTCGGCGGGCTTGGGGGCCGGGCGCGGTCCCGCTTTCGCCGGCGCGTCGTCTCCGCCCACGACTCGCGTCGCGTTGGCGGCGGACCGCACTCCGGACGCGGCGTTCGCCGGCGGACGCGACGAAGGAACCATCTGCGTCGCGGCGATCGACGCGTCGCTGTTGTCGCGCTTGGCACCACCGAGCACCGCCGTGCCTGCACGCTGCGGCTCCGGTCGCCCTTGCGCATCGACGACCTCGGGCTGCGAGTCGTGCGCGCCGAACGGCGCCAGCGCCGCGCCGAGCTCGTGCATCGTCTGCATGCGTGTGGCGACGGGCTTCTCGAGACAGCGCATCACGATGGCGCTCAGCTCGGGCGGCACGTCCTTGCGCCACTTCGTGACCGGGTCGGGCTCCGAGCCCACGATGCGCATGAGCAACATCGGATAGCTCTCGGCCTCGAAAGGCCGATGCCCCGTCAGCATCTCGTAGAGGATGACGCCCATCGCCCACACGTCCGTGCGCGCATCGACGTCGCGCAGCCCCTGCGCTTGCTCGGGCGACATGTACGTCGGCGTGCCGATCGCCATGCCCGTGCGCGTCAGCCCGCGATCGGGCCGCTCACCCGAGCCCGAGTGGATCTTGCTGATGCCGAAGTCGAGCACCTTCACGAAGTCGGGATCGGTGCCACGACGCGTGAGGAACACGTTCTCCGGCTTCAGATCGCGATGGACGATCCCTTTGTCGTGGGCCGCGCCGAGGGCGTCGCACACCTGACGAGCGATGTGGATGGCGCGCGGAATCCGCATCGCGCCTTCGTCTTCCATCAAGCCGTTCAGCGTCGTGCCGGCGAGGAACTCCATGACGAGGAACGGCGCACCGTCCGCCATGTCGCCCATGTCGGTGACGTCGACGATGTGCTCGTTGCCGATGGCCGTGGCCGCGCGCGCCTCACGCTTGAAGCGCTCCACGAGATCGCGATCGCGCGTGTACTCCTTGTGCAGACACTTGAGCGCGACCTTCTTGCCGATGAGCTCGTGCTCGGCCTCGTACACGCCGCCCATGCCGCCCGCGCCGAGCGTGCGCACGATCTTGTAGCGTCCGCCCACCACCAGGCCGACGCGCTCGTTGAGCATCGCCTGCTCGGCTTCTTCTTGCTCGCGCTCCCAGTCCTCGTCCGACTGTGCAGCAGCGTTCTTCTGAGGCTCGGCCGTCACGTGCGCGTAGAGTAACAGAGGTCCGGCGAGCTTGGGGCGCTCGCGTGAGCCCCCCGCCGGTCGTACAACCCCAACGAAGTCGCGACCATCGATTGACAATCTGTGTCGAACAAGGCTATCGACACGGACTTCAACGGGGCTGTTCCCGGAGGTAGCCTGTGTCGAACATCCACGATCAGATCTCGTCGCGTATCAAAGCCTTTGCCTCCGAGCTCGAAGAGCTCGTTCGGCGCGCCGCCATCGATGCGGTGACCCAATCACTCGGTTCTGGAGCGTCGGCGCCGAGCGCTCGCTCGGCTCCGCGTGCCGCAGCGGCCAGCGCGCCCGCAGCCAAGGCGCCCGCGCGCCGTGCTGTTTCGAAGGGCGGAAAGCGTCCGCCGGAAGAGCTGGCCGCGATGGTCACGAAAGCGGGGGACTGGATCAAGTCGAACCCGGGCCATGGCGTCGAGGACATGGCGAAGGCGCTCTCCGTCCAGACCAAAGAGCTGGCGCTGCCGATCGCCAAGCTGCTCAAGTCCAAGACGATCAAGAAGCGCGGCCAGAAGCGCGCGACCAAGTACTACCCGGGCTGAGCGAGGCCGGCGGGTCCGGGGGGACCCTCCGCGTCACGTCGCTTGGCCTGCTGCTGGCGCGGCCGTCGTGGTAGACAGCCGCGCCATGCAGCGATCGCTGGTTCTGATCCTCGATTTCGGGTCGCAGTACACGCAGCTCATCGCGCGGCGTATCCGCGAACAGCACGTCTACTGCGAGATCCACCCCTGCACCTTGGCCGCGGACAAGGGGGGGATCGACCGCATCCGCGCGCTGAATCCGCGCGCGATCATCCTCTCGGGGGGCCCGTCGAGCGTCTTCGAAGAGGGCGCGCCGACGATCGATCGCGCGGTCTTCGAGCTCGGCGTGCCGGTGCTCGGCATCTGCTACGGGATGCAGCTCTTCTCGCACCTGCTCGGCGGCAAGGTGGAGCCGGCGGCCGAGCGCGAGTACGGGCCACAACAGATCCAGGTCGCGCAAGCGACGGGCATCCTCGCGTCCTTCCGGTCCGGCGAGAGCGTGGACGTCTGGATGAGCCACGGCGATCGCGTCGAGGCGCTGCCACCCGGTTTCGTCGCGCTCGCGAGCACGAAGGGCGCGCCCTTCGCGGCCGCGGCGAACGCGGAGCGGAAGATCTTCGGCGTCCAGTTCCATCCGGAGGTAGCGCACACACCGCGAGGCGCCGAGATCCTGCGCGCGTTCTTGTTCGACGTCGCCGGATGCGCGGCCGATTGGACGCCCGGCTCGTTCATCGAAGAAGCAACGCAGCGCATCGCCGAGCACGTCGGAGAGGGCCGCGCGATCTGTGGATTGAGCGGCGGTGTCGACTCGACGGTCGCCGCGGTGCTCGTCTCGCGCGCGATCGGTGATCGCCTGACGTGCATCTTCGTCGACAACGGCCTGCTCCGGAAGAACGAGGCCGAGGACGTCGTGCGGATGTTCCAGACGGAGGTCGTCGGCAAAGGCGGCCACCGGCTGAAGCTCGTGCACGTGGATGCGAGAAAGCAGTTCCTCGATGCGCTCGCGGGCGTGAGCGATCCCGAGCAGAAGCGGAAGATCATCGGCCGCGTGTTCATCGAGGTCTTCGACGCCGAGGCGAAGAAGATCATGGCAGGAGTGGTCCGCGAAGCGGGCCCGACGCACTTGCGTCGGCCCGCCGAGCCGGGCACTCCGGCCGAGGAAGTGACGCACCTGGTGCAAGGCACGTTGTATCCCGACGTGATCGAGAGCGTGTCGTTCAAGGGGCCGAGCGCGACGATCAAGACGCATCACAACGTGGGTGGTCTGCCCGAGCGGATGAAGCTCAAGCTCGTCGAGCCGCTGCGGGAGCTGTTCAAGGACGAGGTGCGCGAGGTCGGGGCCGTGCTCGGCATTCCTGCGCGCGTGCTCGGTCGTCATCCGTTCCCGGGGCCCGGCCTCGCGATTCGGGTTCTCGGCGACATCACCGAGGACAAGCTCGCGGTGCTGCGCGAGGCCGATGCGATCTTCATCGAAGAGCTGCGCAACGCGGGCCAGTACGATCAGGTCTGGCAGGCGTTCGCAGTGCTCTTGCCCGTTCGCAGCGTCGGCGTGATGGGCGATGGGCGCACGTACGAGAACGTCGTCGCGATTCGCGCGGTCGGATCGCGCGACGGCATGACGGCCGATTGGTCGCGTCTGCCCTACGACGTGCTCGCCAAGGCCTCGAGCCGCATCATCAACGAGGTGCGCGGCGTCAATCGCGTCGTGTACGACGTGTCGAGCAAGCCGCCCGCTACGATCGAGTGGGAATGACTCGAGCGCTCATGTTGGCGTCCTGGCTCGTCGCCGCGCCGGCCGTGGCGCAGGACGCCGGGCTGCCGAGCCCGATGACGCTCGCGTGGGGCGATGTCGCGCCCCACGTCGATGCGTCACGCGCGAGCGTCGTCACGGTCGCGCTCGGCGTGGCCGACGATCGACCCGGGCCTCTCGCCGCACGACGTCTCTGGGCGCGACGCGATGCCGAAGCACGCGCGCGCACCGCCCTCCACGCCTGGGTGGACGCGGCGACCGCGCACACGACGCTCGACAGCGGCACGATCGCCGCGCTGCATCACGCGGTCGACGAGCACGCCGAAGTGGGCGCCACCCGAGCGCGCGTCGATGGATCGGCGTGCGTCGAGGTCGTGGTCGCGCTTCGTCATCTCTCGGCCATCACGACCGGCACGCGAGGGCTTCCATGGTCCGCGTGATCTCGGTCGTCCTCGCGTTCGGCCTCTTCGCCGGCTGCGGCGCCGCCGCGCCCGACACGAGCGCGCGCGCGAGCATCCGCTTCGACATCACCCCGGACTCGGCGCGCGTCTACACCGAGGACCGCTTCATCGGCTCGGCCCGCGTGCTGGCCGCGCAACCACCGTCGTTCCGCACGGGCGCACGTCAGATCACGATCACGGCCGACGGCTACTTCCCCGTCGATCGCGAGCTCGATCTCGTTCCGGGCACGACGACCGTCCGGGTCGTCATGCGGCCCGTCCCGCCGTAGCGTCAGTTCACCGTGATGTGCGCGGGCGCGGTCTGACGCAGGCCATCGATCGTGCTCGCCTGCACCACGAACGCCGACCGCGGGATCGGATCCTCGGCGTCGACGTCCGTGACGATCGTGAGCGTGGTGAGCTCGTCTCCCGGTCGCGACTCGCGCGCCTGCGTCCGCAGAGGATCGGGCAGACCGGCGAGATCGACGAGGACCGGCTCCGCGAAGCCGCCGGTCCGCACGACGCGGACGTCGAGCGTGATGCGATCGCCGCGCGCCCCGACGAGATCATCGGAGACGAGCTCGATCGTGAACGTGCTCGGTCCGTCGTCGATCCGCGCGGCGTCGGTCATCGCGTCGGAGACTGGCGGCATCGGAGGCGCGGTGCACGCGGTCGAACAGAGCAAGAGCGCGACGAGGACGATCCGGAGGTGGGTCATGCCCGCCTATCGGTCGCACTCACACGAGCGTTGTCTGCCCTACTCGTCCGGCTCGGACTGTGCGCGCGCAATCAGCTTCAAGAAAGCCGGATCCGACGCACGCGTGAGATGCGCCGCTGGCTTGCCGTGTCGCAAGGCGACGAGCTCGGCGACGATCGCCACGGCGATCTCGGCGGGCGTGCCGGCACCGAGATCGAGCCCGACCGGCGCGTACACGCGATCGAGCGGCGGGAGCGGCCCGCGCTGCTCGATCCGCGCGAGAATCTTCAACACCTTCCGTCGACTGCCGATGAGCCCGACGTAGCGATGGGGCGCGCGCGCATAGGCATCGAGCGCTTCTTCGTCGAGCCGGTGATCGTGCGTCGTGATCAGCACGTGATCGTGCTCGTTCGGCGCGACCGTCGTGAGCGACTCGCGTGGCGCGAGCAGCACGCGCTCGCAGCCGGGCACGTGCGCCTCGTCGTTCAGCTCCTCACGCTCGTCGACCACGACCACGCGGAATCCGACCTCGCGCGCGATCGTGGCGACTGCAGCGCCGACGTGCCCCGCGCCCACGATCACCAGACGCGGCGCGCTCTCGATGGGCTCCACGAAGATCTCCATGCGTCCTCCGCAGCACATCCCCAGATCCCGTGCGAGGTCCCGCACGAGCAGCTCCGGCTTTCCCGTCCGCACGCACTCGCGCAGCGACTCGATCACCGCGTGCTCGATCGCGCCACCGCCCACGGTCCCGAGCAGCGACCCATCCGGCGAGAGCAAGAGCCGCGCGCCCGCGATCTGCGGCGTCGAGCCGCCCGTGCGCACGACCGTCGCGAGGGCGCCGCGTCCGCCTCGCTCCGCGATGCGGCAGAGCGCCTTCCAGATCTCGATCAACTTCGTTTCTTGCCGAGCAAGATCGCGAGGACGCCGGCGGTCAGGATGCCGATCGCGATCCAGCGGAAGTTGCGCGACCGCACGCGGGAGCGCCGGACCTCTTCGTCCTCGCCGAAGTCCTCGTCCGAGCCAGGCACCGTCATGCGTCGACCGCGACGAATGTCGCCCTGTCCGCCGTGTGGATCGCCGCCTGGTGCCGCGGTCGGCGGGGGCTGCCCGTCCGCTTGCGCAGCATGTTGGCCGTCGCCGTCGGCGTCCGACGTGGTGGCCAGACCGTTGACGACGCCGTGCGCGCCGCGCGTGCGATCGCGGGTGTGCCCGCCGAAGATGCGCCATGCGATGAACCCGACGACGCAGATCAGCGCCAGCAGGATGATGTATTCGGCGGCGCTCAGGCCGCGGGTGTCGCGGAGAAGCGAGCGCCGCTTGGCTACGCGACACGAACGCATGGGGATCGGGCACAGCGTACCAGGTCCACGCCGGTCCCCCACTTCTTCGCGTCTGCACGCCGGGTCTCCTATGATGTCGTTGCTTTGTACGACTGGGTGAACGGGCGGCCTTCCGTCCTCGTGCGCGCGGCCGATCTCCCCACTTGGCCAGGGGACGCCATCCAGCCGGACCCTGCGCGGTGGGCCGCGATCCGCACGTTCGAGGGAAGCGCAGCCCTCGTCCTGCGGGATCCCGAGCTGACGACCGTCGTCCCGCTCGAGCTCGGCGGCGTGATGTTCGTGACGGCCGTCTACTGCGACGGCGACGAGGCGATCACCGCGCATCTGGACGCGTTGCCCACCGACGGCTGGGACACGAATCGACAGCGTTTCGTGACCGATGGCTCGGACTACGCGCTCTTCGACGGCTCGCTCTCGGGCGCCCAGCTCGAAGACCCGACGCTCGAGCGCGTGATCAACGAGCAGCACGGCGGTGTCATCCCGGTGCAGCTCCCGGCGGGCGCCTACGACGTGGAGACGCTCGGCCCGTTCCGCCCGGACGCGCGAACCGAGCTCTGGCTCACGCGTTTGATCCGCGCCGCGCGAGAGTAGCCCGGCGGCATCAGGCGCGTTCCCGCGCGTCGCGAGAGGCAACGAGCTGGTTCGTTCCTGCATTCCTGCCTTCCTCGGCGGCCATGTCCCCTTCCTCGTTTCCTGCGGCTCGATTCCTGAGCGGCCGTGTCGTAAGACGCGCGCGTGGCGGATCCGGACGACGACGACGAGGGCCCCGAGGTCCCGATCGAAGGCACGATGTGCTCCGTGCACGGCGATCGGACGGCCTTCCGCGTCTGTCCGGCGTGCACGCGCAACGCGTGCCTCACGTGCTGGCACCCGTCGATCTCGCGCTGCCACGCATGCCTGGTGAAGGACGCGAGCACGTTCCCCGCGATCCCGTGGGAGGATCGATCGCGCAACATCTTCGCGCGCTTCTTCCTCACGCTCGTGAGCGCGCTCTCGCCCGACTCGAGCGCGCCCGGCTTCGCGCGCGAGGCGGACACGAGCGGCGCGGTGTTCGCCGTGCTCACGATCGTTCCGTTCGGCCTGCTCGCGGGCATCATCCCGTACACGCGCACGCTGCTCTTCGGCGGCAGCTTCGAGATCGTGGTCGCGCGCGGCGCCGACATCTCCGCCATCGCGATCGACGTGCTCGTCGCGGCGTTCACCGGCCTGCTCGTCACCGTCGTCTCGTGGCTCGCCGTCGCGCTCCCCTACGTGAGCCTGTCGCGCGCGTATGCGGATCGCGGCGTCGCGACGGCGCCCGTACGGCTGATGAACTACCGCGGTTGGCTCATCCCGCTGAACCTGCTCCTGATGTCGGTGCTGCCCTGGTGCTTGCCCGCGCCGCCGCCCGGCACCGATCCCGGCGCCGCAGTGTTGCTCTCGCTGCTGCTCTCGATGATCCCGATCGTGCTCTTGATGGCAGCGATGCGGTCGGCGGCGCGCATGGGCTCGGGCGCGAGCCCGGTCGCAGTGCTCGCGATCCTGCTCGTGCCGCTCGCGCTGCTCTACATCGCGCAGCAGAAGCTGCTGGCGCCGCTCACGCCGACCCCTGACGAGATCGCCGCCGACATCGCGAGCGCGACGACTACGCCGACGACGCCGGCTCGCTGACGGCGCGGGCGGGCGGTGTGCGCTTCGGCGTCCTGCGTCGCGCGAACGGCGAGAGCTTCGGCCACGCGAGACCGGCGAGCGAGCTCATCACGATCATGCCGAGCGAGCACGCGAGGCCCTCGGCGAGCGTCAGGTCGTGACCGAGACGCGATGCGATGAGCATCGGCGGGAAGAACAGTGCGAGCAGGTGGAACACGTAGATCGGCAGCGTCTCTTGCGCGAGATCCGAGACCAGCCACGGCATCGTCCGGATTCGAGCGACGAGCGGCGTGAGCAGCGCGAGGATGCCGAGCACGTACGAGAGCTTCTCGACGAAGAACGCCGGCATCGCGTGATACGACATCGACGTCTCCCAGAGCGTGAACGGCACGCGCCAGAGCACGTAGGTCGCGCACGACGAGGCGAGCGTCAGGCTCGCGAGCGAGAAGAACGTGCGGCGCCACGGCGTGCGCCCGCCCTCCGGGAACGCGAGCGCGCCCAGCACCGTGCCGAAGAACACGTAGCCGCTCCATGGAAAGAGCGGGAAGATCGATCCGGTGCCGTGTCCGATCCACGCCGTGAGATAGCCGAGCGGACGTGGTGCCACGACGGCTTCGGTCAGCGGCGCGACGGCGAGCACGAGCGCGCCCAGCACGCCGATGGCGATCTCGACGCGCCGCCGATCGCGGAGCACGTGCACGACGATCTCGAGAAACAGCAGCGAGGCGCCGATCAGCTGGAGCACGTCGATCTCGGCGAAGCGATTCCACGAGCGCTCGGCCAGCTCCGCATCGCTCGACCACGCGCCGAGCGGAAAGCGCAGCAGATAGCCGATGGCGACGATCTCGATCATGCGGCGCACGCGCTTGAGCGTCGCTTCGCGCGAGAGCGCGCCGCTCGAGAGCCGCGCCACCGTCGTGAGATGGAACGCCACGCCCGACGCGAGCATGAACGAGACGCTCACCAGACCACGGAAGAAGTTGTAGACGTCGAACGCGTGTCCCGTGAGGTACGCGGGGCTCACGACCGCGTCGAGCGTGTGCCCGTTCACCATCTGCAGCGTCGCGACGAGGCGCAGCAGATCGACGAGATGAACGCGAGACGAGCTCGGGCTCGTGATGGCAGCAGGCGCGGACACGTCTTCTTTCTCGGGCGCGGAGATAGTCGAGATCGCAGGTGTGCTCAAGGGCCGTGGACGTCGCAGCGAGGAAGCGCCGCGCGCAAGACGAAGAAGCCCTCGGGCGAGAGCTTCGTGTTGCCGAGGCTCAGCTTCTCGAGGCTCGTGCGACGCGCGAGCGATGCGACGGACGCATCCGTGATGGGCAGATGGGTGAGGATCAGCCAGCGGAGCCTGGGCCACTCGGGCATCCGCGCGAGACCGACGTCGGTCACGTGCGTATAGCCGACGTCGAGGCGCTCGAGCCGCTGCTTGCGCGGGATGTGCACGACGTGCTCGTCGGAGAAGCTCGTCTCGTAGAGGCCGAGCGTGCGGAGCGCGGGGAAGCCGCCGAGGATCTCCGCGTGCGCGTCGATGCCCCACGCCGCGGTGATGTCGAGGTGCTCGAGCCGCCGGTGCGGTCGAACGTGCTCGAGCGCGGCACCTCCACGCAGGGCGTAGGGCGCGATGAATGCGGTCAGATCGAGATGCTGGGCGTGCTCCAGCTGCCTCGGGTCGTCGCAATGCCGCAGCTGCAGGCCGTCGATCGCGCGCGGCGGGAGATCGCGTAGCAACGCGAGATCGGTCTCTGCGGCGAGCTGGAGCACGACGCGCTCGTCGACTGCGACCTCCCCGCGCGCAATCGCGATCTCGCGCCCGACGAAGCCGTCGTCGCCGAGCGCCATGATCCGCCCCACGTCGCGGTCCGGAAAGACGATCGTTCGCATCAGAGCCGTTCGATACCGCCGGGCGCGACGCGTAGATAGTCGACGTCGCCCTCACGGACGAGCACGCCGCTCACCACGACGGGCTCGGCGAGATACGGAAGGACCGTCTCGGTGATCGGCTCACCATCGGCGCCGACGATGATCGCAGCGTACGCGGTGCCGTCCGCATCGGTTCCGACGATCACCGGAGGAATGCCGCCCGCCACGCAGAGCTGCGCGCACGCGCGATGGGTTCGCGCCGCACCGGGCCGCATGCGGCCGAGCCAGCACTTCTCGTCGACGATCTCGCCGGTGATGCGCGTCGTGATGGCGCTCGACGTCGTCCGCGCGCGCAGCGAGGCGAGCTCTTCGGCGGGAAGCTCGGCCGGCGTCGGCGTGCCTCCCAGCTCGATCATCCGCCGGCCCTCGCGCTCGAGCTGATAGCCGGAGACGCTCACGACGGTGTCGTTCATCGCATCGAGCTGCCGGCCGATGCCGAACTTGCCCTGACGCACGAGCAGGATCCCGACGGGACCGCCGTCGCCCGGCACCCAGAGCACGCCGTAGGGATGCGTCGTGAGCAGACCGACCACGCCGCCCTCCGGCGTCGGCGCTTGCGGGCCGAATCCCGCGCCGGTCGATCCCGATCCGACGACGGCGAGCACCGCCGCCCCGAGCGCGAGCGCGAGCAGGATGGCGCCCGCCGCGAGCGCGAATCGCCTCGTGCGGGGCGGCGTCGGCAGATATCCGACGAAGAACTCGTCGAGCTCGTCACGCATCGCTCGAGACCTTCGCGGGCGTGACGTGCGTGCCGGCGGGATTCGCATCCGCGCAGACCAGCACGCGACCGTCCTCGATCCGCACGTCGTGCGTCGGGATCTTCTCGACGAAGGGTGCCGGCGCGCAGCCATCGGCAGGCTGGTAGGTCCAGCCGTGCCACGGGCACGTGAGACATCCGTCGATGACCTTGCCCTCGTCGAGCGGCCCGCCCTGATGCGCGCAGACGCCGTGCACCGCCGAGACGCCGCCGTCGTGTCGGATCACGGCGATGCGCTCGCCCGTCGGTCCGACCACCGGCAGCGCGCGGTTCTTCGGGATCGCCGAGACCGGCCCTGCATCGAGCCAGCGCTTTCCGTCCTTCTCGATGGGAGAGACGGGCGCGCGATCGATCGCGGTCGATCGCGACGAGGCGACGAGATGAAGGCCGACGACGCTGACGACCGAAGCGAAGAAGACCGCCACGAGCACCGGCCGCACGTCGGTCTGCATCACTCCGAACGCGACGTGGAGCACGGCGAGCGCGTACGCGACGTACACGAGCATGTGCAGCGCCTTCCACGCGCGTGCACCGAGGAACTTCTGCCAGAAGTCGTGGCTCGTCACCGCCATCAGCACGACGATGACGAGCGCGATCACGCCGAAGATCGGAAACGGCCAAGTGCCTGAAGTGAACGCGCGATCCCGCTCGAAGAGCGCCGCCGACGGCGCGACGCTCGAGTACGCGTAGTAGAAACCGAGCACGTGATAGGCGTGCGCGAGCGCGACGAGCGCCATCGCGACCCCGAAGTGCCGACGGTTGTAGAGCAGCGGCGCGAAGCGACGATCGAGACGCGCCAGCGGACCGATGCAGAGGATCGCCGAGAGCATCGTGAACGCGCACGCACCGAACGCGCGCATCTCGATCACGGGCCCGACGACGTAGCGCTCGCCGCCGAGCGTGCTCGCCGCGAGGCGCTCGAAGATCATGACGAACGCGACGATGCCGACGACGAGCATCGCGTCGTACACCATCTTGGTGCGCGTCCACTGGACGCCGACGTACTTGACGCTCACGGCGACCTCGGCGCGTCGTGCACGCGCGTGCGACCGAGCGCGGCGGGCTCGGTGCGCGCCACGACGCTGCGCCGCATCCACGCGAAGGCGATCGCGATCACGAAGAAGACGGCGAGCCCGCGGAAGACGACGAGGTGGGCCCGACGTTGACCGCGCGTCACGCGTGCCCCTTCGGCGCAGGAGCCCTGAGCGCGACGACCGATCGCACGACGATCAGCGGCCACAGGATCGCGGCGCCCGGCAGGATCGCGAGACGGAACAGGAGCGAGCCACCTCTGGCGCTCGGCACCACGCGAGCCACGACGATCGCGAAGAGCAGAGCGACACCCGCGCCGATCCGCAGGTACCACGTGAGCGCGGTGACGATGGTCTCCCCGAGATGCACGACCGCGTGTACGATACGTGCGCTCTCGGCGTTACGTCGAGCGCCCGCGCGCGAGGGCCACGTCGCGGAAGTAACGCCGGAATCGGTCCGCGCGAACTGGGGAACGTGCTCGAACCCGTCCTTCGAACCTCGTCTTCGTCTCCGGGCGCGCGCGCGGCGCCGGATCTCGACGTCGAGCTCGCGCTCGCGGTGGGCGCGATGACGCACGGCGTGCTCTCGCACCACGCGCAGACGGCCCAACGCATCGAGCGCGTCGTCGCGATCGATCCCGGCGCTGCGATCGGCCATGCGACACGCGCCTTCGCGCTCTGTCTCCAGATGCGAGTGGACCTCGCGGACGCGATCGCGACGTGCCTCTGCCGCGCCGAGGTCGCGCTGCACGAGCGTGGAGGCTCGGACGCGGAGCAAGCACTGACGACGGCTGCGCGCGCCTATGCGAACGGGCGTCCGTTGGAAGCCGTCGCGGTGCTCGACGCGCGTCTGTCGCGTGCGCCGACCGACGTGCTCGCGCTCAAGCTCGGTCACGCACTGCACTTCTTGCTCGGTGACACGGCGGGGCTCTTGCGATCGGTCGATGCCGCGATCGCCGCGCAGCCGCGCGACTTCTGCGCCTATGCGCTCGGGTGTCAGGCGTTCGCCCACGTCGAAGCGGGGGACGTCGACGGCGGCGAACGGATCGGACGGCACGCGGTCGCGCTCCGGCCCGACGACGTCTGGGGCGTGCACGCGGTCGCCCACGCGCTCGCGACGCGGGGCGACACGCGCGCCGGGATCGCGTGGCTGAAGGCGACCGCACCGAGCTTGGGTGACGTGAACAACTTCGGCGGCCACGTCGCGTGGCACGAGGCGCTCTGCCATCTCTCGCTCGGCGAGGACGATGTCGCAATCGCGCTCTACGATGCGCGAATCGTGGTGCATCTCGGCGGCGACTATCGCGACGTCGTGAACGCGGCGACGCTGCTGCATCGACTCCGCCAGCGTGGTCACGACGTGCGCGATCGCGCGGCGCATCTCGCGAGCCATGCGCTCGGGCGCCAGGGCGATCACGGATCGGCCTTCGGCGACGTGCATTACGCGCTCGCGATCTCGGATCACGACGCGTCAGCCGGTCGCGCCTTCGCGCGCTCGATGCGGGCGGCGGCAGCCACGCGCGACACACACGAGGCAGCGCTCGCGCGACGCGTGGCGTGCGATCTCGTGGACGCGATCCTGGCACTGCGCGACGGCGCACCAGCGACACATCTCTTCGAGGCGAACCGCGCGTCGTGGCACATGCTCGGCGGCAGCCGCATCCAGCGCGAGACGTTCGAGCTGCTCCGTCGCGAAGCCGCTCTGCGCGACGAGACGGTCGCGCCTCCCGCCGAATGACCTCCGGCGCCGATCGCATCGCGCAGCGTCTCGCTGCTGCAGGATGTCGCTTCGCGTTCGGCATCCCCGGCGGCGAGGTCCTCACGCTCGTCGATGCGCTCGCGCGCGCGGGGATTCGCTTCGTCACCGCACGTCACGAGACGGCCGCTGGCTTCATGGCCGAGGGCACGTGGCACGCGACCGGCGCACCGGGGATCCTCGTCGCCACGATCGGCCCGGGCGTTTCGAACGCGGTGAACGTGATCGCGAACGCGCAGCAAGATCGCGTACCGCTGGTCGTGCTGACCGGCTGTATCGACGATGCGGATGCCGGCTGGTACACGCACCAGATCTTCGATCACCGAGCGGTGCTCGCGCCGATCACGAAGCAGTCGGTGCGCGCACGCGCCGGCGAGTGTGGCGCGGCGATCGACCAGCTCGTGAGGACCGCGCTCGAGGGCGTGCCTGGGCCGGTGCATCTCGACGTCCCGATCGGTCTCGCCGCAGCATCCGAGGAAGGACGCGCCCCGGCGTGCACGACCGATCGACGCGGCGTGTCCTCGATCGACGAGCTCGAGCCGATCATGCGCGCCCTCGACGATGCGCAGCAGCCTCTGCTGCTCGTCGGTCTCGAGACGATCACGCAAGGCGCGGCCGCGGCGGTGGGCGGGTTCGCGCAGGCGCGGCAGCTGCCGACGCTGACCACGTACAAGGCCAAAGGCGTCGTCGACGAGAGCAGCTCGCTCGCGCTCGGTGCCGCGGGGCTCTCGCCGCGCGCCGATGCGATCCTCCTGCCGCTGCTGAAGGATGCCGACGTCGTCGTTCTCGCGGGCTACGACCCGATCGAGATGCGCAAGGGCTGGCGCTCGCCGTTCGGTGCCTCGGCGAAGGTCTTCGACGTCGGCACCGACCGAGCACCCTTCGCGATGGCGCCCGCCACTGCGCGCTCGAGCGGCGACATCGCGCTCCATTTCGAGGCGCTCACGGAGCGTGCGAAGAAGCCGACGTGGATCGATGGCAGGATCGCGAGGACGCGCGCCGCGCTGACTGAGGCCTTCGCAGCCGAGAAGGACGCGTTCGGCCCGCTCGCGATCGTCCACGCGCTCCGGCGCGTCGTACCGCAAGAGGCCGTCGTGACGGTCGACACGGGCGCGCATCGCATCGTGCTCTCGCAGGCATGGACGTGCTCCGCGCCGCGGACGCTCTTGCAGAGCTCGGGCCTCTGCACGATGGGCTGCGCGCTCCCGCTCGCGATCGGCCATGCGCTGGCCGAGCCAGGCAAGCCCGTGCTCGCGGTCGTCGGCGACGGTGGTCTCGACATGACGATGGGCGAGCTGCTCACGGCCCGTGATCTCGGCGTGCCGATCGTCGTCGTCGTGATCGACGACGCTTCGCTCGCGCTGATCGAGATGAAGCAGCGCGCCGAGCGCCTGCCGAACGTCGGCGTCGACTCCGGGCGTACCGACTACGCCGGCATCGCGCGCGCGATGGGCGGGCATGGCGTGCGAGTGGATACGATCGAGGCGCTCGAATCGGCCGCGCGCGAAGGCTTCTCGCGAGCGAGCTCGTTCACGCTGATCCACGCGCCGATCGAGCGGCGCGCGTACGACGGTCGCATCTGATGACGCGCGCGCTGCTCGCGCTCTGTCTCGTCGCGTGTGGGAGCACGACGCCGGAGCCTGCGACTCCCGCCGTGCTCGAGTATCTCGAGCTCACCACGGGCGGCGCGACCGCGAGCGAGACCTTGCCGCTCGTGGTCGCCCTGCACGGCCGCGGCGACACGGCCGATGGGTTCACGCGGGCGTTCCGGGACATGCCGACGCCCGCGCGCGTCGTGCTCTTACGCGCACCGATCCACGAGGGAGCGAGCGGCGACGCGTGGTTCACGTTCCAACACATCGATACCTGGGTGCACGTCGCCGAGGACGTCGACGTCCTCTGTGATCGCGTGGTCGCGACGGTCGATGCGATCGAGGGTGCGCATCCATCACGAGGTCGTCCGGTTCTCACGGGCTTCTCGCAGGGCGGCATGATCGCGTACGCGATGGCGCTGCGGCATCCCGCTCGCTTCGCGGCGCTCTACCCCGTGTCGGGGATCATGATCACCGAGCTCTACGCGCACGATCACGCCGATCCCGCGCACACACCACCGATCGTCGCGTTCCACGGCACGCGCGACGAGATCATCCCGATCGACTCGGACCGCGAGGCCATCCAGACGCTCGAAGCGCACGGCGTGCACGTGGAGCTGCGACCCCACGACGCGACGCACTGGCTCGACGGCGAAATGCGCGCCGATCTCTGGCAGACGATCGCCGCTCAGCTCGCGCGCTGACGACGCTCGCACGTGCCATCGACGCAGCTGCGCTGGCGGCCCATCAGCGTCTCGAAGAGCCCCATCAGCCAGCACATCGGACAGCCGCGGAGCAAGGCGAGCGCGGTCAGCCCGAGAGCGATGCGGCCCACGACGTCGAGCCACGGCGGCAGCGTGGACGACACGTGGAGCACGAGGACGACGGCACCGATGCCGATCGCGCCGCGCACGAGATGCTCTGCGAGTGTCTTGGACGCGAACATCACGCGCCACCGTTCGTGCGCTTCTGGACGAACGCACGCACCGCGGCGCGCCCGCGATGCAGGCGGCTCTTCATCGCAGCCTCGGTCACACCGAGCGCGCGCGCCGTCTCTTCGCCGGTGAGGCCCTCGAGATCGCGCAGCAGGACGACGTCTCGCTCGTCGGGCGCGAGCGTCGCGATCGCTTCGTGCACCGTGCGAACCAGCTCGAAGCGCTCGAGCGCCACGTCGGGAGCCAGCGCCGCGTCGTCGACGACGTCGTCCTCGATGCGCTCGCCGAGCGCGCGGCGCTCGCGCACGAAGGGCCGAAGGAGCCGCAAGCACGTGCGCTTCACGACCGAGAAGAGCCACGAGAGCATCCCGGGATCTCGCATCACGTCGGGCCGTCGCGAGAGCTTCACGAAGGCGTCTTGCACCGCGTCCTCGGCATCGAACGCATCGCGACACGCGCGAAGGCCGAAGCGGTGGACGCGATCGTGATAGGCGCGCACCAGCAGCTCGAGCGCCTCGTCGTCGCCGCGGGCGGCCGCGAGCGCCATGCCATTCACGACTTGCTCACCGGGCACGTCGAGATCCCCATCATGCGGTAGCCGAGGCACGTCCCGCGCAGCGCGGTGAAGGCCATGTACGCCGCCGGCAGCGCCAGCGCGGCCACGCGCACCACGAGCGGAAGCGGCGCCATCACCGCACACGTTGCCATGAGCGCCGCCGCGATGCCGCGCCCGATTCGATCCCAGCTGGCCAGATTCTTCGTCATTGCCTCTCCTCGAGAGGAGAAGCCCGCTCGCGAGGAAAAGGATTCGAGGAAGATCAGTCGGCGGTGCGCGAGAGCTCGGGCCAGCGGCGATCGGCCTCCTGGATGAAGTGGACGCGATCGGCGAGCCACTGGCGGCGGATGTCGAGCGAGTAGTTCAGGAAGAGGCGTCCGCCCTCGACGTGCCACGCCTGCGGATCGACGTGCACGAGCCGGCCGTCCGCTGCCGCGAACGCGCAATAACCGCCATAAGCGGGCGCGTAGTGATCGGGGTGCGCGGCGAAGAGCGCGCGGTGCTCTTCGCTCGCGAAGAGCCAGTGCCCGCCGTGCCAGTCGAATGCGTGCTCCGCAGCGCCGCGCACGGCAGCGTGATCGGTGAAATACGCGACCGTGTCGTAGCCGCCGATCGCGGCGCTGCCGCCGTTGTCGTTCACCTGCGCCGACGCGGTCACCGCGATCGAGAGAGCACACGCCGCGAGAAAGAAGCGCATCGTCCCGAACGATACGCCGCGCGCGCGGATCGCGTTACCGCAGGAGCCGATCGGGATCGACGTTCGCGGCCCGCCATGCCGGCACGATCGAGATCCCCGCGAAAGGCACGACGATCGCTGCGAGCAGCATCAGCAGACCGATCGGATCGCTCGACGGCGTGATCACCAGCGCGGGCCGGACGTTGCTCCACCCGAAGAGCGCGGGCGCGAGCAGGGGCGCGCCGAGCACGAACGCATGCACGTACGCGAGCGCGAGCCCGAGCAAGCTGCCCGCGAGCGCGACGAGCCCGGCCTCCCAGAGCCTCGCCCAGAGCACGTCGGAGGTCGTCCAGCCGATCGCCTTGAGCACGCCGATCTCGCGGCGCTCCTCGTCCGAGAGACCCGTCAGGCGCTCCCATGCGAGCAAGAGGAACGCGAGCAGCGCAGGCAAGAGCGTCGCCGCGAGCAACCCGGCGCGCGCGTCGAACGTCAGCTCGAAGCTCCGACCGAGGCTCTCGCGATCGATCACCCGTGCGCCGCCGCCGAGCGCATCGACGATGGCCCCCGCGACGACGCTGCTCTCCTCGGGCGGGAACACGTCGACGGCGAGATCGGTCGCGCGGTCGGCGGGCACACCGAGCAGCTCGCGCGCGCTCGTTTCGTTCACGATCACGAGATCACCGCCGACGAGCGCGCTCTCGCGCGGGAGCAGCGCACGCACGCGGAGAAAACGAGGCATCGGCACCTCGTCGGGCGCGCTCGCGGCCGCCGACACCGCGACGCGATCGCCGGCGCGAAGACCGAGACTGTGCGCCACGTCGGCCCCGAAGATGGCATCGCCGTCTCCGAGCGCATCGACGCCGAGCGGCGAAGTGTCTCGGCTCGAGACGATCGTGACGTTGGCCTCGAGCGCCGCGAGATAGAGGTAGCCCCACACGCGCGGGGTCACGCTTCGCACGCTGGCGATCGACTCCACGCGCGCGACGTCGGCGACGTCGACGAGCGATGCGCGGCCGCCGACGAGCCGCTCCACGGTCAACGACGGTGCGTCCGCCGCGTATCGCTGCGACATCGCGCGCAACCCTTCGCTCGTGAAGAGCACGGTCGCGAACGCGAGCACGACGACGGCGAGCCCGAGGACGATGGCGAGGTTGCGACCGGCGCGACGCCGCATCGCGCCGAGCGCGTAGGCGAGCAACGCGCCTCTCACGGCACGTCTCGACGAAGCAGGATCTCTCGCTCTCGCGCGCGGCGTGGGATCACGGCGCCTGCCGGATCGACGTCGAGCCCGAGCGGCGCCTCGCTCGCACCGGCCGAGGGCGCCGCGAGCGCCGGATGACGAAGCCAGCTCGAGGTCGTCGAGAGCGCGAGCTCGGGCAGTCCGGTCGCGCGCACGATCGCCGCGTTTCGCTCTTCCGCCTCGTGTCCGGCCGACGTGCGCACCCGCGCATCCACCGCGATCACGCCGAGCACGAGCCCTGCGAGCGCGAGCGCGACCACGAACGAGCGCAGTCGCCGCCGTGCCACGCTCACCCGTTCCGCATGAAGTGCATGAAGATCTGCGTGAGGACCGCGTCCGCCACGAGCACGCCGATCGAGACGACCACGACGCTGGTCGTCGTCGCGCGGCCCACGCCCTCGGTGCCTCCGCGCGTCTGCATGCCGTAGTGGCAGCCGAGGATCGCGATCAGGAACCCGAAGAACGGCGTCTTGCCGATGCCGCTCACGAAGTCTTCGAACCAGATGGAGTCGAGCGCCGTCGTGAGGAAGAAAGGGATCGGAATGCCGAACGTCAGGTTGCACACGAGCGCGGCGCTCGCGATGCCGAGCACCAGCGCGAACACCGTGAGCAGGGGCATGATGAGCGTACCGGCGAGCATCCGGGGTACGACGAGCTTCCGCACCGGATCGGCGCCGAGCGCACGGATGGCATCGAGCTGCTCGGTGACGGCCATCGATCCGATCTCGGCCGCGATGCCGGCACCGATGCGGCTCCCGACGACGAGCGCGGTGAGCGACGGCGCGAGCTCGCGTGCTTCGGACAAGCCGACGATGCGGCCTACGGAATCGCGCGCGCCGAAGCGCTCGAGCGAGAAGGCGAACTGGATCGCCATGACGATGCCGACGAAGATCGCCGTCGCGGCCGCGATGCCGAACGAGCGGACACCCATCTGATCGAGCTGCTTGAGGAACGCGCTCATCTCGAAGCGCGTCGTGAAGAGCGCGCGCAACGCACGGCCCGTCATCTGCGTGGCCTGACCGACGCTCGTGAGCGTGCTGACCGCGCTGCGTCCCCGCGCCTCGAAGAAGCGCACGACGAAGTTGGGCTGCGCCGCTTCGCTCACCGCGCCGGGACTTCCGTGGTGAAGCCAGCGACGAAGCTCTCGAACGGCGTGAGGGCGCCCATGAACGTGGATCCCGGCGGCGAGATCATGATCAGGTCGTACACGCACTCGTTCTTCTTCATCACGAAGATGAGGAGCTCGCGCGGCAAGCCGTCGAGGCTCGCGATCACGTGCGTGCGCAGCGCTTGCCGCCCGTCGAGCGGCACGAGATCCTCGGTGACCGTCTGTCGCGCGGTGAATCCGGCGAGCAAGTGATTGGTCAGGACCGTGAGCGGGATGTCGGCGGCGGGATCACAGCTCGCGTTCACGGAGATGATCGCCTCGAGCGATGCGTTGTGGAACGCGACGTCGTCGTCCTGCACCGACACGGGCGACCAGCCGTCGCCCAGCTCGCCGATGCGATAGTGGGCCTCGTCATCGCGGTAGATGCGCCCGTGCAAGTGGGATCCTCCGCCACAACCAGCGACGAAGACGAGCAAGAGCGAACAGGCCCCGATACGCACGCGGCCGGTGTAACGAAGCGATCGCGTGCTGGCAAGCGCGCGCGTGACGCGTCGTCCAAGGGCGTGATATGGGTGCTTCATCTTCGAGGGCACTTTTTCGCTACTTCGCTTTGCACGCAGGAGGTGACTCATGGTCCGGCAGCACGTCGACGAGGAGAACCTCAAGCTACACGGCGACCTCCTGAAAGAGGGCGGCGAACAGCGCGACAGCCTCCTGCCGGTCGCTGGCGGTGTGACCGTCGTCGTGACGCAGGCCTACGGGCCCACGGGCGCGAGCCTCGTCGGCATCTCGGACGTCGTGTTCGACGGATATCCCGCCATCACGATCAAGGTGAAGGCCGCCGGGCGCGAGGGGCTCGTGCATCTCTCGCCCATCCACGGCGATCGCCGCAAGGCGGGCTTCACCGACATCGAGCCAGGGACGCGCTGCGGGCTCTTCTGCCCCGTGTCGGACAAGCCGCTCGACAAGCTCGGTCCCGTCGATGACGGATCGGGCGCCGACTACTACGCGATCTATCTCACGCAGCGCTTGAGCAAAGGCGCGTGCGTGATGGTCACCGACGTGTGGGGCCACTATCACTCGCGCATCGTCGACGACAACGCGGTGATCTCGCACTGGGCCCGCAACCATCCCGACGAATAGGCGTCGTGCGCGCCGCGGATCTCTGCAGGAGTGCCCGGCAAGCCGGGCCGACACAATTGTGTCGGGTCCGCTCTGCGGACCACTCCGGCAGACTCACCGACGAGGCGCGTGATGCGGCGATGTCCGGCTGGGATCGCGAAGCCGGTGGCGCACGGCGCGGCCGCGGCACGCTCTATCGGTCGCGCGCGCTCGACGTGATCTTCACGCTCGCGCCGCCGTGGCTGCCCTATCTCGTGATGGGGCCGATCGCGATCGTGTCGCTGCTGCAGGCGTCGCGAGAGCTCTCGTGGACGCTTCTGACGATCGTGATGCTCGCCGGCGCGCTCAGCTGGAGCTGGGTCGAGTACGCGATGCATCGCTGGCTCTTCCACGCGCGTGCCGAGCGCGAGGCCGCGCGCGTGGTGCTCTTGCTCGTGCACGGTCATCACCACGTGTGGCCCGACGATCGCTGGCGCATCGCGGCGACACCGATCCAGTTCGGATCGCTCGCGCTGCTGCTCTTCGGGAGCTTCTCGCTCGCGCTGCCGCGCGGCGACGCGCTCGGCGCGTTCGGCGGCGCGATGATCGCGTACCTCGCGTACGAGCTCGTCCACTTCTACGCGCATCACGGGCGCGCGCAGCACGGATGGCGCGGTGCGCTACGAAGGCACCACATGCGTCATCACCACGAGAGCCCGCGCGCGCGCTGGGGCATCGGCTCACCGCTCTGGGACGTGATCCTGCGCACGAACGGAGACGACGCGTGACGGTGCTCGTCGAGACGCGCGAGGCGACCAAGCGCTACGTCGACGGATCGCGCATCGTGCGCGCGATCGATCGCATCTCGATCGCGATCGAGAAGGGCGAGTGGGCGCTACTGCGCGGGCCGAGCGGATCGGGCAAGACGACGCTGCTCGGTGTGCTCGGCGGAATGATCGCACCGACGTCGGGCGACGTGCTCTTCGCCGGCGAGTCGATCGTGCGCTTGCGCGAGCATCATCGCGCGGAGCTGCGCCGCACGAAGGTCGGCTTCGTGTTCCAGGCGCTCGCGCTCGTGCCCGAGATGAGCGTCATCGAGAACGTGCTCTTGCCGCTCGTGCCCGACGGCGGCGCATCGGCGGCCGACGAAGCACGCGCGCTGAAATCGCTCGAAGAGGTCGGCCTCGATCGCGGCAAGGCGCACGCGCGCGCCTCGATGCTCAGCGGCGGAGAGCGTCAGCGCGCGGCGATCGTGCGCGCGCTGATCCGCGAGCCGCAGCTGCTCTTGCTCGACGAGCCGACGGCGCATCTCGACCGCGAGGCCGCCGAGGGAATCCTGTCGCTGCTCGCGAAGCAGAAGGCGGCGGGGCGCACGATCGTCGTCTCGACGCACGATCCGCGGCTGGGAAGCGCGGAAGGGATCGACCGCGTGATCGCGATGCAGGATGGCGTCGTGATCGACGCACGCCCGTAGGTTCCGCCGAGCAAGCGAGGACGGCAGGAACGAACGGGCATTCCGCGGCGGCTCGCTCTTCGCCCTCGGCGGGGTCTCTTCCGAAATTCCTCAGCGGGCGCGGAGGATGGCGTCTTCCAGCTCGCGCGGCAGCGGGCTGCGCCAGATCTGCTTGGCGCCCGTCGTCGGATGCACGAGGCGGATCTCGCTCGCGTGGAGGAAGTGTCGCGCGAGGCCCGGCACGACCGGCCCGCCGTAGAGCACGTCGCCCGCGAGCGGATGACCGATGCTCGCGAGGTGCACGCGGATCTGATGACGCGTCGCCGCGCGCGCCGACACTTCGATCTCGCTGAAGCTTCCGTGTGTGCGTACGCCGACGATGGACGTCCGTGCCGGCCGTGCTCCATCGTGATCGCCGACCCGCACGCGCCTCGAGTCGCCCGGGACGGGACTGATCGGGCGATCGATCTCGCGCGGCTCGATCGTGCCGGCCACGAGCGCGCGATAGCGCTTGTCGATCCGCTGCGCGCGCAGATCGGTCCGAAGCGCCTCGAACGTCTCTTCGTTGCGCGCCGCGATCATCAAGCCCGAAGTGTCGGTGTCGAGCCGGTGCAGGATTCCGGGCTCGCGCGCCGCGTAGCCGACCAGCGTCATCTCGGGATAGCGAGCGACCAACGCGCTCGCGACCGTGCCGACCTCGTCCTCGCGCAGCGGATGGCTCGGCACGCCCGCCGGCTTGTCGACGATCACGAGGTCGTCGTCTTCGTGCACCACGTGCAGCGTCATCGACGCATCGGGCTTCGCGGCGAACTCGCTGCGGCTCGGCGCGCGCGCGAGCGTCACGCGATCGCCCTTCACGACGCGGCCACCCTTGCGCGTGGGGCGATCGTTCAGGCGCACCTCGCCGCCCTCCACCATGTCCCGCGCTTTCTTGCGGCTCATGGAGGGCACGCGACGCACGAGCACCACGTCGAGACGAAGGCCTTCCTCGTCCGCTTGGACCACGAACGCGAGCGGGATCGCGGGCTCCGCGCCTTCGATCATGAAAGGAGTGCTCGCCACGGAAGCGACGTGAGGTGCCGTGTGTCTCGGCAAGAGGACCGCCGCGAGCCGACCCATGGTCTCGTCATCCAGATGCTATCCTCCCGCCGTTTCTCGAAGGGTCCTTCCGCGCATGCCTCAGAAGCGAGACTACTACGAAGTGCTCGGGCTCTCTCGCTCGGCGACACAAGACGACGTCAAACAGGCGTTCCGGAAGATCGCCAAAGAGGTCCATCCCGACCGGAACCCCGGCGACGCGGCAGCGGAAGATCGTTTCAAGGAGATCCAAGAGGCCTTCTCCATCCTGCACGACACCGAGAAGCGGCGCCGCTACGATCGCATGGGCCACGCCGCTTTCGGGGGGGGCGACGCTGGGGCAGAGCGCGTCGACTTCCGCGCCGCGACGGAGATCCTCGAAGGGCTCTTCGGTGAAGTGTTCGGCCGCGGCCGGCGCGCGCGACAGGGTGACGACATCGAGGTCGACCTCAACGTGCGCTTCGAAGAGGCGGCGCTCGGCACCGAGAAGACGCTCACCATCGAGCGGCTCGCACCGTGCGAGACGTGCAAGGCCACGGGCGCCGCGCCCGGATCGAAGATCGATCGCTGCCCTGCGTGCAACGGCCTCGGCGAGGTGAAGTTCCAGCGCGGCTTCTTCTCGGCATCACGTCCGTGCTCGACGTGCGGCGGCAGCGGCAAGCGCATCGAGGTGCCCTGCCCGACGTGCAAGGGCCGCATGGTCGCGCCGATCAAGGAAGAGCTGCTCGTCAGAGTGCCGCCCGGTGTCGAAGACGGAGCGATCCGCAGCGTGCGCGGCGCGGGCGCGCGGCCGGCACCGGTCGGCGGTCAGACGCCGGCACCGGGCGATCTGCACGTGCGCATCCGCATCGAGCCTCATCCGCTCTTCTCGCGCGCGGGCGCCGACGTGCTCGTCACGATCCCGATCGGGTTTCCGGGGGCCGTGCTCGGCACGCAGATCGACGTGCCCACGCTCGAGGGCAAGGTGAAGATGAAGATCCCGCCCGGCACGCAGAGCGGCAAGCAGTTCCGGCTCCGCGGCAAGGGCATCGAGGTGTTCGGTGGCGCCGGCAAGGGCGATCAGCTCGTGACGGTCGTCGTGGAAGTGCCCGAGCAGATCACGAAGAAGCAGCGTCAGCTGATCGAGGAGCTCGCACGCGAGCTCGGCGAGGACGTGCAGCCGCTGCAGAAGAGCTTCTTCGACAAGCTGCGCGACCTGTTCGAATGAGGAGAGCCACGTGAGAGTCCATCACCTCGACTGCGCGACGATGTGCCCGCTGGCGCGGAGCTGGACGAACGACGACGGATCGTTCTTCGAGCGCGGCCACCTCTGCGGGCACTGCCTGTTGATCGAGACCGATCGAAACGGGCTCGTGCTCGTCGACACCGGCTTCGGCGAAGACGATCTGCGCGCGCCGAGCAAGCGACTCGGTGGCTTGTTCGCGTTCGCGATGGGCATCGCCGGCAGCAAGTCGAAGACGGCCAAGCAGCAGATCGAGGCGCTCGGCTTCTCCGTGTCGGACGTGCGGCACATCGTGCCGACCCATCTCGATCTCGATCACGCGGGCGGCTTGCCCGACTTCCCGAAAGCGAAGGTGCACATCCACGCGCGAGAGAAGGACGCGGCGCTGAGCCCACCGACGCTCGGAGAAAAGGAGCGCTATCGGCGCGGGCACTTCGCGCACTCGCCCGATTGGGTGAGCTACGACGCGACGGGCGAGGCGTGGAAGGGATTCCCCGCGGTGCGCGCGCTCGAGGGGCTGCCGCCCGAGATCCTCGCGGTGCCGATGCACGGACACACGCGCGGGCACTGGCTGGTCGCGGTGCAGCAGGAGCCTGCGCGCTGGCTCCTCCACTGCGGCGATGCGTACTTCCACCGCGCGATCGTGCAGCCCAGCGAGGGCAAGGTGCCGACGGGCTTGCGGATCTTCGAGAACAACATGGGCGTCGACGGAAAGCGCGTGCGCGAGAACCACGAGAAGCTGCGCGAGCTGAAGGGCCGCGGTGATCCGGAGCTCTCGATGTTCAGCGCGCACGATCCGGTGGAGCTCGCGAGGCTCGTCTCGTGAGCGGGCCGGCGGCCAGCAAGAAGATGAGCAAGCTGCTCACGCAGGTGCGCGAGCGCGCCCTCGCCTATCCCGACACGACCGAAGAGTTTCCGTGGGGCGATCGCGCCCTGAAAGTGAAGGGCAAGGTCTTCGTCTTCATGGGCGACGACGAGAACGGCCACTTCGGCTGCTCGCTCAAGCTGCCGAAGTCGCACGCGCTCGCGCTCGAGCTGCCGTTCGCCTCGCCCACGCCGTACGGGCTCGGCAAGAGCGGCTGGGTGTCGCTGCGCGGCAAGGAATTGCAGAAGGCGCCCTTCGGCATGCTCGAAGAGTGGCTCGACGAGAGCTTCCGCGCGGTCGCTCCGAAGACGGTGCTGAAGAAGCTCGACGCCGCCGAGGAAGTGGCGACGAAGAAGCCGAAGGAAGCGAAGAAGAAGCCATCGGCGCGCTGAGCGATCGCGCGCGCGGCGGCGAGCGTGTGAGCGCCTCCGTTGCGGACGCGCGAGCGCGACCCTAGGATGAAGATCGTGAGCAAAGCGCCGAGCCAGAGCGAGCTGAAGTCCGAGCTGCGCGCGCGCGGCCTGCGGGCGACGGCGGCGCGCGCGGCCGTGTACGAGGTGCTCCTCGCCGCAGGTGGTCCCGTCACGCACGCCGACGTCTGCGACAAGCTCGAGAGCGCGGCGTTCGATCGCGCGACGATCTATCGCAATCTCGTCGACCTCGCCGAGGTCGGCCTCGCGCGTCGCTCCGATCTGGGCGATCACCTCTGGCGCTTCGAGCTCGCCAACCGCACGCACGACGAGCACCAGCCGAGCGACGCCGCGCACCCGCACTTCGTGTGCACCGAGTGCGGAACCGTCGAGTGCCTCCCCGACGGCGCCGTCACGGTCGCACCCGTCAAAGGTGCGCCGCGCGCGCTGAAGAAAGCCCGCGTCGAAGTACAGGTCCGCGGGACCTGCAACGACTGCGAAGACTGATCGCTGACGTCGCGCGCCCTCGCGCTGGGATTCAGCGCGGAACCGGCGCGACGGTGCGCGCAGCAGCGCTGAAGCGCGGCGCCCACGTATCGCGCTGACGCGCATCGACGAACCCGGCGACCATGAAGGAGGCGTCACCGACGAACACGAGCGCCGCGTAGGTGGCGATCGAGCTCGGGCCGCCGGCTGCGGGCTCGCCGAGCTCCTGCGTGCCGAACACCTCGCAGCCGTCGACGCCTTCCTGATCGATCGTCGCGCGCGAGGCGACGCTGTCGTCGGACACCGGGCCGGCCTGCAGAAGGATCTCTTCGCAGTGCGCGGCGCGCTGCGCCTCCGGGATCTGCATCGGGATCGGCACCACGAGCAGCGCGGGATTGCCGCTCGCGGGCGTAGGCGCCGTGCCCGGCATCGCGTACGTCAGCGTGCTCACGACCTGCGATTCGACGACGAGGCCCTCGGGCGGCGTCGTGAGACGGAAGCCGACCGCGCGCTCGGGATCGAGCGCCGTCGTCGTGTCCCACTGAGCCGACATGAGCGCGGCGCGCACGAGCGGCCGCAGTCGCTCGCTGCGATCGGCGAGATACGCCGCCACGATCGCCATCGCGCGATCGCCGTCGCGCATCAGGATCCACTGACGCTCGAGCTCGATCTCGCCGGCCATCTGCGAGTCGACCACGAGATGCGCTTGCCGCGTCCCGATCGTGACGTCTTCCTCGTTGAGCACGTCGGCGTCCGCGCCGAGCGAGGCCTCCACGCCGTGCAGGACCGCTTCGTCGCCCTGCGCGACCGCGACGACCATCTGGATGCGGCGGCGCGCGTGCATGAAGCCCGCGCCCACCGGAAGCGGCGTCGATCCTGCGGGCGCACGAACCGTGACGCCCGTCCCAGGAACGAGCACCGGCGGATCGAGCGGCAGATCGTCTGCGCTCTCGTCTCCCTCGTCCGACGTGTCGCTGGTGTCGCTCGCGTCGGCGGTGGCGCCCGACGCGGACGAAGATCCGTGCGAGCGGCGACGGCGGCGACGGTGCGTCCCGGTCGCGCTCGCATCTCCCGAGGTCGCCGAGTCGGCCGATGCCGTGGTCGTGCCACTCGTCGTCGTACCGCCATTGCTGCCACAGGCGCCGAGCACCAACGTGAGGACCACGGGCGCGAGGGGGGCGAGCTTCCATCGAGTGAACATCGGGATTTCTTTCTCTGCCTCGGCAGGGCCGAGCCGTTACTTCCGCGATCGCGCTAGACGCGATCCATCGCCATCACACCGCGTCGCGCACGGTCGGCATCGCGGGCCGCGCGCACGCGCTCGTAGAGGCCGCGCACATCCGTCCGTATACGCTCGAGCCGCAGCGTGCCTTTCGACGGCGACTCCTTCAGTGTCCGATCGTCGGCCTCGAGCACGAGCGTGCCCGTGCCGACCAGGCGCTCGCCCAGCGGCAAGAGCACCGCGAAGTCGATCACGCGATAGAGATCGACCTGCTCGATCTTCTTGTTCGCCAGGCCCGTCTCGACCACGACGCGTGACGTCGTCACCTTGTACTCCGTCGCTCGCGAGCGCGCGGCCAACCAGAACCACGCGAGCCCGAGCGTGACGATCAACAAGAGCACGTCGCCCGCGCTTCCCACGATCGCCGGATGACCCTGGAAGAGCGTCTGCTCGGGGGGTGTCGGCCCCGCGACCGGCCGCGACGACTCGCGACGCGCAGGCTCGCCGAGCGTGTTCCCGCACGAGGGACAGATGGCCGGCATCGGTCCGCTCAGCGGGGCATCGCAGTGGGGGCAGGCGCTCACGGAGAGCGCTTCTTACGGCATGGTGGATCCGACCGCAAAAAGACGCGGGTCAGCGGCGCCGACGCCGCCGCGAGACCACGAGCGCGAGACCGAGGCCGCCGAGCACCGGACCGAGCGGGAACGAGCCCGACGCGCCGTTCGCGCGACATGCGCACGAGCTGGCCGGTGGCGGCGTCGAGCCCACGTCCGGAGACGTCGTCGAGCCGTCGTGCGGGCCCGAGTCTCGACCCGCATCGTGGCCCGCATCACCGGCGTCGACCGCCGCATCGTGAGCCACACTCGCGTCGCCGGTGACGGCCGCGTCGATCCCCGCGTCGCCCGTGGAAGCGTCGACGCCCGCATCGACGTCGACCGCGGCGTCCGTGCCGGCATCCGAGCCGCCATCGACGCCCGCGTCGGTGCCCGCGTCGGTGCCCGCGTCGTTGCCGGCATCGTTGCCTGCGTCCGTCCCGGCATCGACACAGCTCGATGCGTGGTGACAGGCGCCCGCCGAGCACGTGTCCGTGGTGCACGCGTTCGCGTCGTCGCAGCTGTGAGCGGTGTGCGTACAGCGCTCCGACGCCGAGCACGCATCGTCGGTGCAGAAGTCCGAGTCGTCGCAGCTGTCGCCCGCATGACAGCAGTTGGTGATCGCCGCGTGCCCGCACGTGTGCGTGGTCGTGTCGCACGTGTCCGTCGTGCAGCTGTTGGCATCGCCGCAGTCGCCGTCGCCGAGGCAGCAGTTGGCGATCGGCGCGTTGGTGCAGGTGCCACCTGCCGCGCAGCTGTCGGTGGTGCACGCGTTGCTGTCGTTGCAGTCGGTGGCCGTCGTGCAGCAGCTCGGGATGGACACATGCGTGCACGTGTGCGTGGTCGTGTTGCACGCGTCCGTCGTGCACGAGAGACCGTCGTTGCAATCGCTCGCCGCATGACAGCAGCCGGTGATGGGCGCGAACGAGCACGAGCCGCCCGCCGTCGGACAGCTGTCCGTGGTGCAGACGTCGCCGTCGCTACAGCCCGCATCGTTCAGGCAGCAGCCGCTGATCGTCGTGTGCGAGCACGTGGCCGAGCCGCCGCACACGTCGGTCGTGCAGAGGTTGGTGTCGTCGCAGTCCATCGCCGAGTTGCAGCAGCCGGCGATCGGGCCGTGGAGGCAGGTGCCGCTCGGATCCATGCACGAGTCCGACGTGCAACGATTGCCGTCGTCACAGCCGACCGCGACGCCCATCGTGCACGTGCCCGACTGGCAGGTGCTCGTGCCGTTGCAAGCGAGGCCGTCGTCGCACGACGTCCCGTCTCCAGCGAGCGTATCCGCGGGACAGGCGGCCGAAGTGCCCGTGCAGCTCGCCCCGAGATCACAAGGCGGCGTGCCGGCTGCGCACGTGGTCGTGCTCGGTGCGAACGCATCCGTGCACGCGTCGTGCAAGCCGTCGCAGATATCGGGCACGTCGCAGAGCTGCCCGCTGCTCGGGCGACACGGCGTGTTCGCCGGCACGCGCGCGTCGGCCGGACAAGCCGAGCTCACGCCGTCGCACAGCTCCTCGGCGTCGCAGAGATCGCGCGACGTACGGCACGAGACCCCGCTGCCCATGACGCGATCGACGCACGTGCCGGTCGCGTTGCAGGTGTCCGCCATGTCGCACGCGCCGCTGCCGGCCGGACCGCAGGAGGTGAACTCGGCCGCGTACGTACACGAAGCCGAGCAGCACGTGGTTCCGTCGCAGGTCTCGCCCGTCTCGACGAGGTTGTTGCCGCACACGGGCGGGAACGTCGGCGTCACGACGACGTCGTCGATCGCGAACTTGTCGCGCGAGCCAGAGCCCGTCGTCACGTGATGCCAGCGCAGCGTGAGCGAGCCGCCAGCAGGCACGGCGATCGCCAGGCTCGTAGTACGCACCGCCAGCGTCCAGCCGAGCATGTCTGCGGCCAGCGGCGTCACGACGTCCAGCGTCGTCGGTGTGGTGACGAACGTCGTGCCGTCCGTCGAGTACTGCAGCGAGATCGTGCCGCTGTGACCTTGGTTGTTGAGGTAGTAGACGTCGTAACTGACGTTGACCGTCGTCGTGGCCACGGTCTGTGTGTTCGCGAGTCGGAGGTCGAAGTCTCCCGGGTCGACGTCCGACCCACCGGGCTGCACGCCAAACCCACGCTCCGGCGGGGCGCTGCGGAACGCGTACATACCTCCGGTCGTCGCGCTGTCCGCACCCACGCCGCGATTCCAGTCGTTCGGCGTCGCTGGCGCGAAGGTACCGCCGAACGTGGTGTTGCCGTCGCTGAAGCCGGTCGCGCGCCAGAGATCGGAGTCGAGCTGCCCCGCCGTCGGCGTCGGGGCGAGACCCGCCCCCGCGTACGCACAGAAGTGCTCTTCGTAGGGCGCCGCCGGAGTCAGCGTCTGCACCGACGACACGCGCGAGAACACGTTGAAGCCGTCGGCCGGCAGCGTCATCGGCGCGGCCGCCTGCGTGAACGTGAGCGACGACACGCCCTGCAGCTCGTCGGATCGGACCGCATTCGACGCGTTGATGAGCGTCGCGACGTAGTGGAACGAGCCAGTGCTGCCGAGGTCGGTGAGCGTCGCCCCGACGACCTCGCGCACGCACGGGTTCGTGGACCAGTCCGTCGGCCCGCGCGTCAGCGAGCGCACGAACGTGAGCGAACCGGTGTTGAGCTGAAAGAGCGACGCGGAGTCGTTGCGCAGCACGATCGCGTAGTCAGCGGCGAACGACTGCGCGAACGTGAGGACGGATGTACCGCCTCCGGTTCCGTTCCCGGAGATCGCCGCGCGGCCTCCGTCCGCGTTGTCGGTGAGCGTCGCGGTCGACGTGAAGCCGTTGGCGGTGGAGTCGATGTAGATGACGACCGAGTCGTCCGTCCCCCACGTGCACGCATGACCGGTCGCATCGATCGCGAAGGCGACTCGGCCCGTCGCGTCGGCGTCGGCGTAGAGCCGAACGCCCGTCCCGATCATGTCCCCGAAGCCCATGTTCACCCCGGTCGAGAAGCCCGCGTACTCGCTCGATCCGATCACACCGTCGGCGACCGGAAACGTCCCGTTGCCATCACAGATGGCGGTGGTGGCCGCGAGCGCGGTGCCCGGAGCGGCGAGGACGAGAGCGAACGCGAGTGAAAGACGAGCGGAGGACGTCATCCGCCGATGCTAACCGACGATCTCCACTCGTGTCTGGTCGGCCCGCGCGGATTCATCACCGGCCGGCATCGGATCGAGCGTCACGCGTGAGCCCCGCGCGATGACGCTCAATCTTTCCGTCTCGTCACGATCTCGGTGCAGCACCGACAGTCGCGCCAGATCCGGAGCGTGGCAGAGATGTGTCTCGGTGCGGCCCTTCTGCACGATGGGGCCGCCGACGACGCGGAAGACGTTCACCGCGCGGCGATCGTGCTTCGCGATGACGAGGTACGCGTAGCTCAGCCCCTCCCATCGCAGCCCCGCCTGCTTGGCGATCGTCTTCAGCGGCTCGGGCAGCGCCAGCGCGTCGTCGGCGTGGCACCAGTCGCGCTCGCGACGCAGCAGCGGGCAGCCGCCATCGGCCGTGCACGGCGCGATCACCTTCAGCGCGCTCGCGCTCACCAGTCGATCGCGCACCTGCATCAGCTCGCGCGTCGTCGTGCGCAGCGCGGGCTCGAGCACGATCATCGCGCCGTCGTCCGCGAGGCATGCGGCGACCGACTCGCACCACGCGACGCGCGCGGCGATCGGATCGGGCGCGTCCACGAAGAGCTCGTTGAGCGCGAGACCGACCACGATCAGATCGAAGCCGCTGCCGAGCGACGAAGGATCGAGCTTCTCGAGATCGAGCTCGCGCGTCTGCAGCGCGATGGGTACCGCGACCTCGTGCGCGCGATCGCAGAGGTACGTCATGACGTCGACGAGGCGTGCCGCGTGCTCGACCGCGATCACGTCGAGACGCTTCGCGAGACCGTGCTTCTTCGCAGCGCGCGCGACACCCAGCGTGCTGGTCCCGAGGCCCGCGCCGAGATCGAGCACGCGCAGCGTCTCGCGCGGCGCCATCGCGAGCTCGACGAGCGGTCGCTCGATCTTCGCGAGATCGCGCAATAGAAAGAAACGCAGGCGCGCCGCGAGCTCGACCGAGGTGCGATGCAGGCTCGCGCGCTCGCGCGTGTAGATCTCCGAAACCAGCTTCACTTCCGAAGCGAGCGCATCGCCGACGCGGTCGTCCCGACCGAGCAAGACCTTCGCGGCACGATCGACGAACGAGACCCACTCGGGCTCGATCGCGGGCAGGAGCTTCGCAGCCATCGCGCCGATGATGGCTCATACTCGGAGCATCCACCCCAAGGTTCAGCGATTCCTGCCCACGGTGCCTCCCGAGCTCGTCGTGTACGAGGGGGAAGAGCCATGCCCGTACCTCGAGGGCCGCATCGCACGACGCCCGCTGCGGATGCCGACGCGCCACCTGCTCCGCAGCGAGTTCGAGGCGAGGCTCGCGCAGGGCGATCGCCGCACGGGCTTCTTTCTCTACACACAGGAGTGCCCCGCGTGTCGCGCATGCGAGCCGCTGCGGGTCGACGTGAGCGCGTTCGTTCCCTCGCGCACGCATCGCCGCACGCTCGCGCGCGGGCGCGAGGTGCTCACGATCGAGCGCGGTCCCTTCGAGGTCGATGCACGACGCGTGGCCCTCTATCTCGCGCACCAAGAAGGTCGCGGTTTGGCGAAGGCGAGCGCGCCGCCGCTGGACGAGCGCGGGTACGAGGCGTTCCTCGTCGACACGTGCACCGACGGTTTCGAGATGCGCTATCACCTCGACGGCGAGCTCGTCGGCGTCGCGATCACGGATCGCTCGTCGCAGGGTCTCTCTGCGGTCTACACGTACTACGATCCGTCGCTCTCTCGGCTCTCGATCGGGACGTACTCGATCCTCGAGCAGCTCGCGCTCGCCCGAGAGCTCGCGCTGCCGTGGCTCTATCTGGGGCTCGCGATCGAAGAGAGCCCCCACATGCGTTACAAGCTCGCCTTCTTGCCGCACGAGCGCCGCATCGACGGCGCATGGAAACGGTTCGAACCATGAAGACCCGTCTCGCTCTCTCTCTCTTCGTGCTCGCCGGTTGCTCGAGCAGCCCCACGACGCAGTGCCAGCCCAGCATCATGTGCGGCATGGACACCGTGCAGGTCTGCTGCACCACGACGCAGTGCCAGTACCAAGTGTCCGGTATGACGTTTCCGTGCGCCGGCACCGACTGCAACGCGGCCTCGATGCAGGTGCGCGCTCTCTGTCCCGATACGGGCGTGATGCCGACCGACGCCGCCATCGACACGGGCCCGGACGCCGCCATCGACGCGGACCTCGATGCGAGCGTGGATGCGGCGGTCGATTCCGGGACCGACGCGGGTCTCTGAGCACCTCGCTCGACGCATCCGGCCGTGTGCGATAGCTTCGCCGCGCATGGCGAAATCGAAGCCCGGGCCCGAGCGGCCTCCCGCCCTGCTGCTGGCTCTCGGCGTGCTGACCGCCGTGCTCATGCCGGTGCACCTCTATCTGATCTCGAACGCGCCGATCGAGCTCCAGATGGGCGTCGTACAGAAGATCTTCTACTTCCACGTGCCGAGCGCCTACGCGATGTACGTCGGCTTCACGCTCGCGATGATCGGGAGCGTCGGCTACCTCTGGAAGCGCGAGGCCCGCTTCGATGCGCTCGCCGTCGCCGGCGCCGAGGTCGGCCTCCTCTTCTGCGTGATCGTCCTGGTCACGGGGCCGCTCTGGGCGCGCAACGCGTGGGGCACGTTCTGGACGTGGGATCCGCGCCTGACGACGACCCTGCTGGCCGCGATGATCTTCGCGTCGTTCGTGGCGCTGCGCTCGCTCGGCGCCGCAGGAGAGGCCGAGAAGCGTTTCGCCTCCGCTCTCGCGATCGTCGGCTTCTTCCTGCTACCGGTCATCCACTACTCGGTCCAGGCGTGGCGCGGTCAGCACCCGACCGTCATCACGGGCGCAGGCGGAGGGCTCCATCCGGACATGCTCCCGCCGTTCTTGTTCGGCTTCCTGGTGTTCACGCTGCTCTCGATCGTGCTCGTGTGGACGCGCGCACGCGCGGAGATGATGCGTCATCGTCTGGCGGTGCTCTCGGAGAGCGCGGCCAGCGAAGGCCTGACGGAGGATGCGACGTGAAGAGGCTCCAACGCTCGCTCGCGGCTCTCACGAGCCTCGCTTCCAGCTCGGCCGTGGTCGCGCTCGCGCAAGACACCGGGGATCGTGCGACCAGCTTACAAGCGGTCAGCGGCTCGGCGCACGAAGACGTCCCCGGCGGCACGTTGCTCGTCGCGGCGTACGCGGCCGTGCTGCTGCTCTTCGGTCTCTACGTCGTGTATCTGACGGCGATGCAGCAATCGACCGCCAAGGAGCTCACGCGGCTCGAAGCGCTGCTCACCAAGAGCGAGAAGCCCGAGACGAAGAAGGACTGAGGGCGATGGGCCTCCCCACCGTCGAGCACATCCTCTTCATCCCCGGGATTCTCTTGATCGGCCTCGCGATCGGCTACTCGATGGGCGCGCGCGCCGCACGCGCCGAGCTCGAGCGTCGTCAGAAGGAACGAAGGAAGTAAGGACCATGCTCAGTTTCCAGCTCTCCGAAGAACAAGAACAGCTGCAGGGCGTCGCGCGTCAGTTCACCAAGGCGAAGATCATCCCGGCGGCGGCCAAGGCCGATCACGACGGGAAGTTCCCCAAGGACGTCTTCGACGAGGCGTGGAAGCTCGGGCTCGTCGCGCCGAACATCCCCGAGGCGTACGGCGGACCGGGCCTGCACGAGATCGAGCACGTGCTCATCACGGAAGAGCTCGCCTACGGCTGCACCGGCATCCAGACGTCGATGACGGCCAACGCGCTCGCCGCGACTCCCATCATGATCGCCGGCAGCGAAGCGCAGAAGAAGAAGTACCTCGGCATGCTCACGAGCGCGCCGATCTTCGCGGCCTACGCGATCACCGAGCCTGCAGCCGGCTCCGACGCGGCCGGCATCCAGTGCCGCGCCAAGAAGGTCCAGGACGACTGGGTCCTCAACGGCCAGAAGTGCTTCATCACGAACGCCTCGTCGGCGAGCTGGTACGTCGTGTTCGCGACGACCGATCCGACCCAGCGCCACAAGGCGATCATGGCCTTCATCGTCGACAAGGACACGCCCGGCGTCTCCATCGGCAAGAAGGAAGACAAGATGGGCCAGCGCGCGAGCGACACGGCCACGATCATCCTCGAGGACGTCGTCGTGAAGAAGGAGAACGTCCTCGCGGAGGCGGGCGACGGCTTCAAGGTGGCGATGCAGACGTTCGATCGCACGCGCCCCGACATCGCGGCGGGCGCCTGCGGGATCATGCGGCGCTCGCTCGACGAGTGCGGTCGCTACTGCTGGGAGCGCAAGACGTTCGGCACGCAGATCGCGAACCACCAGGCCGTGCAGTTCATGATCGCCGAGATGGCCATGAAGTACGAAGCGACGCATCTGATGATGCTCAAGGCCGCCTGGATGATCGACACGGGAGACAAGAGCTCCATCGTTTCGTCCTATTCCAAGGCCTTCGGCGCCGATTCGGCCATGCAGGTCGCCACGGACGCCGTGCAGATATTCGGCGGAAACGGCTACATGAAGGATTATCCCGTCGAGAAGCTCATGCGCGACGCGAAGATCCTCCAGATCTACGAGGGCACCTCCCAGGTGCAGCGCATGGTCATCGCGAAGAACGTGCTCGCCCAATACAAATGAATCGGCCGGGCCTTGCCCGGCACTCTGGCCTCCCAAATGAATCGGCCGGGCCATGCCCGGCACTCTGGCCTCCCGATACAAGTAGTGCGCATCGATGCTCGAAGAATGGCGGTGGGGATCGTCGCGCTCGCTCTGACGAGCGCGGTGGGCTCTTCTGCGCTCTTCGCGCAAGACGGTCGCAACGACGAGCGTCGCTTCGCATCGTCGACGAACACGATCGCGTCGATCATCTCGGCGCTCTACACCGCGCACGAAGACAACTTCCATCCGATCGGGACGACGACGATCAGCTTCCAGCTCCAGCTGGAAGGCCCGATCGATGCAGCGTTCCGGCCGGAGTCGCGCAACCAGCCGCGCGGCTGGCTGAACGAGATCGCAGCGTTCCGCGCGGCGATCCTGCTCGATCTCGACGACGTGCCGCCGACGGTCGCGACCGTGATCGATCGACAGCGCTTGCGCCGTCACATCGATCCGCAGTTCGACGGCGACATCGACGAGCTGATGTCGTTCCTCGTGTTCACGCCGCAGGGTCTGCGCGGCTCCGCGAGCTACTGGGTGCCGAACCTCGAGCGCACGAGCGACCTCGACTCGGTGGCCGGCATCCTGCGCTGGAGCGCGTGGCTCGAGGCCGGCGCCGAGATCCCGCCCGAGAGCCGGCTGCTCGCGCGCGATCTGTCGAACATGGCCCTCTTCGACTTCTTGATCGCCAACGTCGATCGCATGAGCGGCGGCAACCTCCGCACGGTGACGAACGAAGGCGTTCGGCGCGTCGTGATCCGCGATCACAACCTCGCGTTCTCCGCGCGACCGAGCGACGCGAACATGGAGCGCGTGATGACGGAGCTGCGCCGCACGCAGACGTTCTCGCGTCACACGTACGAGCGCCTCGTCGCGATCGATCGCACGACGCTCGCCGCCGCGATGGTCGACGAGATCGGCGGCAACCTGATCGACGACACGCAGCTCGACGCGGTGCTCGATCGACGCGCGGCCTTGATCTCGTACGTGTCCGCGCTCGTCGAGATGCACGGCGAAGACGCCATCTTCGTGTTCCCGTGACCCGGGCGCGCGGTTAGGATCGCCCGCATGGTTCCCGCGCTCGCGACCGCACTCGGAGTCTTCGTGGGGATCGCGATCGGGTTCTTCGTGTGGGCACGCCCGCTCGAGCGCGCACGCGGCCAGCTCGTGCTCGCGCGCAAGGACGTGCGCCTGCACGTGATCCCCGTGCTCGAGCGACGCGCCTCGTCCCTCGACGTCCCGAAGGATCTTCGTGGAGCGCGCGATTCCGAGGACGCGGTGCAGGCCGCGGTGATCACGGCGCGCGCGATCGCATCGAGCGAAGAGAAGCTCGTGCTTCCCTTCTCCGACACGGTCGAGCTCTCGCGCGCGGAGCTGGGGCTCAAGAAGAAGGCCTGACTCGAGCGCGCCCCTTGCGAATCTGACGAGCAGCCGCGCAGAAACCAAATGAGAGAGCGGCACGAAGGGCCCCGCCGCGCGCAGCGAGAACGGAGCGCGGTCAAATGGCTCAGGCCTTGAGACGGCTCGCGCTCGTCGCGAACGCTGCCGCCGCGCTACGCATGTCCAGCACGAGCTTGGCCGACTCGATCGCCGCGGCCTCGGCCTCTTCGCGCGACGACCCGCTGCCGCGACCGATGGAGTTTCCGACATCGACCGTCTCGATCTTGGCGGTCCAGCGCGTCCCCGCCCGATGGCTCTGTACGGTGACGTCGGTCTCACCGATCTTCATCTCCCGTTTCGCAAAGCCGTTGTCCGACGAAGCCATTTCCTTCTCGCCGTAGCGAGCCACGTGCCAGAGTGCGAGCTCGACATGCGCGCTGCATGCCTCTCCATCGTTCTCGCGTTCACTTCGTGTGGGGGCGAGCCCGAGCCCAATCGGCCGGCGCCGCCGGTCACCGAGGTGTCGGATCACTCTACATCGAGCGCAGATCCGCCGAGCACGGGCACCGTCGTTCCACCCAGCACGGAAGCACCCGTGCCGAGCGATCCGCCCGATCTGAGGCTCGTTGCCACGCCCGGGGCCGGCTCCGTCGCGCTCTCGATCGCCAATCACGGCGCATCGGCTGTCTCACTCCGGACCGCTGTCGCAATCGAGGTCGATCACGCGGGCGCGTTCGCGGAGCTCTCCTCCGCCTCGACGCTGGCGCTTCGCTACGACTGCGAGCACGAGGCCGAGCGTTGCGTGACGCTCGCGCCCGGCGCGGAGCTGCTCCCGCCCGACTGGCTCGGCACATCCGGCGACATGCAGTGCGTCTGCACGCGGTGCGCGCCGGTCGAAGCGGGAAGCTATCGCTTCGCGGTGACGACGTGCGATGGAGCCCATCGCGTCGAGAGCAACGCGTTCGAGATGAGCGCGCGACCCGCCACCGTCGCGGCTCCCTGACGTCTACTGCCAGGGATCGACGACTTCGGACGACGAGTGGCGCGCGGTCGTCGTCGGCGGCGGTGTCGCCGTCACCGTCGTCGTCGCTGGCGGTGTCTCGCCGCGCGGATGGTGCGAGCCCGAGCCGCCGGAAGCGTGGTGCAGCTCGATGTTCAGCGTCTCGCCGGTCATCGCCGTGAGGATGACGCGCCCCGTCTCGTAGCCGCGCATCCGAAGCTCGACCGCTCGCTCGCCCGTGGACGGACGCGGCACGCGCACGGGCGTCGACCCGATCAGCGCGTCGTCGATCAACACTTCGGCGCCCGGCGGAACGCTGCTGATCTCCACGCTCGCGAGCGTCGGAGCGACCTCGACCGTGGTCGTCGGCGGTACGACTGCGACGCCCGACGTCGGCGGCAGGGCCGCGCCACTCGAAGGCGGCGGCAACGCGCCCGAGGTCGGCGGTGTCGGCAGACCGGAGGGCGGCGGCACGCCGATCGCGGCGATCGTGGTCGGCGGAGGGACGGCCGCGCCAGCGCGCGACATGCCACCCGCGAACACGTACGCAGCACCTCCGGCGACGCCTCCGATCGCGAGGAGCACGACGAACGCGCCGACGTAGAGGCCCGCGCGCGATCGCGGCGCCGGCTCGGGCGTGGGCACCGACTGGCCCAGACGCATCTCCGTGCGCGACGGCGGCTCGAGCGCGTCGGCGAGATTGCCCGGCGGCGCGACGCCTTTGGCGCCGATCTGCACGACGCCGCCGGTCGCAATCAGATCGAGATCGGCGACGAGCTCACCCATCGACTGGTAGCGATCGTCCTGCTTCTTCGCGAGCGCCTTGAGGATGACGTCCTCGATCGCGCCGAGCCCCGCGCCCTTCACTTGGCTCGGCGGCAGCGGCTGCTCGAACATGTGCTTGCTCAAGATGCCCATGAAGGTCTCGCCGTCGAACGGCACCTTCCCCGTGAACATCTCGTACATGATCACGCCGAGCGCGTAGATGTCGGTGCGCTGGTCGACCGACTGCCCTGCCGCTTGCTCCGGTGACATGTAGTGCGGCGTGCCGAAGATCATGCCCGTGCGCGTGAGCTTGCTGTTCGCACCGCCGACCTTCGCGATACCGAAGTCGAGCACCTTGACGAAGTGCTCGTCGGAGCCCTGTTTGACGAGGTAGATGTTGTCGGGCTTCAGATCGCGGTGAACGATGCCGCGTGCGTGCGCCGCTTCCAGCGCGCTCGCGATTTGGCGCACCGTGTGGATCGCCGTCGCCATCGGGATCGATCCGCCGCGCGAGATCATCTTCGAGACCGACTCGCCGTCGAGGAACTCCATGACGAAGTAGACGGAGCCGTCGGGCAGCCGACCGAAGTCGGAGATGTCGATGATGTTCGGGTGACCGATCGACGTGGCGCTCTGCGCTTCTTGCATGAAGCGCTGCACGACCTCGGCGTCCTTGGCCATCTCGCCGCGCAAGACCTTGAGCGCCATGCGCTTGCCGAGAACGGCGTGCGAGATGGCGTAGACGATGCCCATGCCGCCTTCGCCAATCGACTTCTCGACCCGATAGCGACCATCGATGACGCGCCCGAGAAGCGGATCGACGGGTGGCGGCGCGTCGACATCGTTGACCTCCGTCGTAGGCGTCCCGTCGTTCGGGCAGAACGCGACCGGCTCCGTGAACCGGGTCCCGCAAGTTCCGCAGATCTTCATTCGACGCGCATTCTATCGGGCTCGCGCCCGCGTACCAAGACGCCGATTTCGTCAGTCAGTCCGAGGTGTCTGCGAGGACCCGGCGCGCGCGATGGAGCTCTTCCTGGAGCGTGATGACCTTGGCGCGATCGATCGACGCGTTCCGACGGAGAAACGCGCGGAGGTGCGCGGCGGCACGCGGTCTGTCGCCGACGTGATGGGCGATCATGCCGAGCAGATACTGCCCGTATCCCTCGCGGGCGCGGCTGCGGCCGAGCTCGCCGGTGATCTCGGACAGCCGCGGCACCGCGAGCCCGGCGTCGAGCCGGATGAACGCACCGAGCGCGCGCACGAGCGGACGATCTCGCTGCGCGGCTCGCTCGGCCTTGCCCACGACGACGAGGGCCTCGGCGATGCGACCCGCGAAGTGCAGAAGCGTGGCGAGGAAGAATCCCTGGAACGAGCGGCGCTCGCGTGGCGCGGTGCTCAGAGCCTCGCGCTGCGCCTCGATCGCCGCATCGAGGTCTCCACGCGCCCAGAGCGCGCGGCTCCGATCGTTGTGCGC
>CAYSCF010000003.1:0-74628 GCA_964429305.1 uncultured Sandaracinaceae bacterium
CCGCCGCCACCTCCGCCGATCGACGTCGAGATCTGCCGTGAATCGACGACTGCGTCTCCGGCGCGGGGCGTGCGGAGGCGGCGGCATGCAAACCTCTCCTTCGGACGACTCTTTCGCTCCCGGCGCGCGTGAGCGGCTGCGCGAGCTCGGCGTCGAGCGCCTCTCCGACGCCGAGCTCTTGATGCTCGTGCTCGGCACCGGGACCTCGCGCGAGCCGGTCTCCGTGCTCGCAGCGCGCATGCTCGACGAGGCGCATGGCTTGCGAGGCCTCTCGCGGCTCGGCGCGGGCGCGCTCGCGACGTGCGCGGGCATCGGCGAGGGCAAGGCCTCGCGCCTGGTCGCGGCGATCGAGCTCGGTCGTCGCGCGGCCGCGTACGTGGAGCCGAGCGTGCGCATCGCGGCGAGCAGCGATGTCGTGACCTGGACCGGCCCACGCATCGCGCACTCGGAGGTCGAGCACTTCCTCGCGCTCGCGCTCGATGCGCGACAGCGCGTGATCGCGGTGATCACGATCGGTCGCGGCACGCTCGCCGCCTGCCCAGTGTCACCGGCCGATGCATTTCGCGCGCTGCTGCGTGAAGCGGCTGCTGCCGTCGTCTTCGTCCACAACCATCCGAGCGGCGATCCGCATCCGAGCCCGGAAGACGTGACGCTGACCACGCGTCTGATCGCGGCGGGCAACGTGCTCGGCATCAAGGTGCTCGATCACGTGATCGTGGCGCGCACGGCGCACTTCTCGTTCCTCGACGCCGGGCTCATCCCGCTCGCCGATCGCGGGACGCCCTAGTGGCCGGCGTCGTGCGTGCGCGGCTGCGCGGGGATCGCGTCGGCGCGCAGCGCGTAGAGGTTGCCGTCGTCGCTGCCGATCAAGAGCGCGCCGTCCGGCGTGAGGATCGGATCGCCGTCGACGTTCGCGCCGGCCTGGAACACCCAGCGCAGGCCGCCGTCGGGATCGACCGCGTACACGAAGTCGTCGTCGGCGCCGAAGTAGACGCTGCCGTCGCGATCGACGATCGGGCCCGAGCCCACGCCGGAATCCGTCGCTTGCGAGGGCGCAGCCGAGAAAGACCAGCGCTCTTCGCCCGTCGCGCGATCCAGGGATGCGACGCGCGCGTGCGGCCCGAAGATCGGGACGATGAGATCGCTGCGTCGGCCGAGCGCCATTGGTGCGCGCACGTAGCCGCCGACCTCGGCGCGCCACACGACGCGCCCGTTGCGATCGACGGCGTACACGCGTCGATCGTCGCTGCCGAAGTAGATCATCCCGTCGTCGCCGACGATCGCGGAGCTGTCGTTGTCGTCCGGACGATCGGAGCGGATGCGCCAGAGCATGTGGCCGTCGTGGCCGATCGCGTAGAAGTAGTCGTCCTGCGCGCCGAAGTAGATCGTGCCGTCGTCGGCCACCGCGGGCGCGCTGAAGATCTTGATGCGCGCGCGGAAGCGCCACTGCGTCTCGCCCTCGGCGCTCACCGCCCAGAGCTCCTCGCCCGAGCCGAAGTAGATCGTGCCGTCGGGGCCGATCACGATGCCCGTGTCGACGTCGAAGTCGGTGTGGATGTCCCACACGACCTCGCCCGTCGCCGCATCGAGACAGAAGAAGAAGTCGGCGTCGGATCCGACGAGCACGTGGCCGTGCCCGTCGAGCGTCGGCGACGAGTAGATGTCGCCGCCGAGATCGCGCCGCCAGCGCACGCCGCCCGTGCGCGAGATCGAATAGAAGACGTGATCGCGCGAGCCGACGTACGAGTTGCCCTCCGCATCGACGGCAGGCTGGCTGACGATCGGATGATGCGTGTCGAGCTGCCAGAACACGCCCGGCCGCGCCGGACCCGCGTACGGGCTCTGGCCGGTGTGGCGACGATCGCCGCGGTACGTGACGGGCGGGCCCTCGGGGATCGGCGCTTGCGGCGTCGTCGGCTCGAAGATCTGCCCGACCGGATGCTCGTCGCTCACGTCGATGACCAGCGCATCGCCCGTCGAGCGCGTGCGCGTGGGCCTCTGTCCCTGCTCGTCGCGGAAGTAGAGGAAGAGCATCGCCGCGATGGCGGCGATCCACATTCCGACGAACGCGAGGTTCTGCTTCCGCATCGCGGGGCCAGAGTTGGCTTGAGGGCGGGGTTTGCGCAACGTGCCGTCGTGTCTCTGGTCTTCTGAGAGAGGCGAGGCGAGCGCGAGAGGCGCGAGACCGAAACCGCTGCTGTTCACGGAGATCCCGGGGCGCTATCTTCTCCCCTCGGGATCCCACGAATGATCGTCATCGACGGAAGCACGGGCGAAGGCGGCGGGCAGATCCTCCGGAGCGCGCTCGCGCTCTCCATCCTCACGCGCACCGCCTTCCGCATGGAGCGGATCCGCGCCGGGCGCGAGAAGCCCGGTCTGCTCAAGCAGCACCTGACCGCGGTGCGTGCCGCGCAAGAAGTCTCGGGCGCCGACGTGACCGGCGCCGAGCTCGGCAGCCGAGAGCTGACGTTCAAGCCACGGACGGTGCAGGGACGCGAGGCGCGCTTCGACATCGGCTCGGCCGGCTCGACCACGCTCGTGCTGCAAGCGGTGCTGCCCGCGCTCATGCGCGCCACGACGCCGAGCACGCTCACCATCGAGGGCGGCACGCACAATCCGTCCTCGCCTCCCTTCGAGTTCCTCTCGCGCAGCCTCGTGCCGCTGCTCGCGCGCATGGGCGGCAAGATCGAGCTCACACTCGAGCGTCCGGGCTTCTACCCCGCGGGGGGCGGCATCTTGCGCGCGCACGTCGAGCCCTCCCCGCTCGACGCGCTGGAGCTGGAAGAGCGCGGGCCGCTCGTTCGTCGCCGCGCGATCGCGATCGTCTCCGGTCTTCCCCCGGCCGTCGCCGAGCGCGAGCTCCGCGTGGCGCGCGATCGCCTCGGTCTCTCGCGCGACGAGATCGAGAAGCAAGAGGTCTCCGCCGATCGCGGCCCGGGCAACGCGTTCCTCGTCGTGCTCGAGTTCAAGAACGTGACGATCGTGACGAGCGGCTTCGGCGAGCGCGGCGTGCGCGCCGAAGAGGTCGCCGAGCAAGCGATCGGTCCGGCCATGCGCTTCCTCGAGACGAAGGCGGCCGTCTGCGAGCATCTCGCCGATCAGCTCCTGCTGCCGATGGCGATGGGCCGCGGCGGCGTGATCTCGACGACCGAGCCGAGCGCGCATCTCACGACGCAGATCGAGACGCTCAAGCTCTTCCTCGGCGGCGAGGTCGAGGTCGATACGGCCGACGAGAAGACCTACACGGTCACGATGCGCGGCGCGCTGGTCTGACTCTGTCGTGATCGTCGTCATGGGAATGGGCCAGCTCGGCGCGCTCTTCGCCGAGCGCGCGAGCGCGTCCGGGCACGAGGTCGTCGCGATCCGACGCGGCGACGCGATCGACGAGAAGCTCGCTCCGGAGCGCGTGATCGTCACCGTCGGCGAGGACGATCTCGCGAGCGGGCTCGCATCGCTGCCGCCCGCGTGGAAGGACCGTGTCGTGCTCGTGCAGAACGAGCTCGTCCCCGAGCAGTGGCTCGCGCACGGCATCACGCGCCCGACCGTCGCGGTCGTGTGGTTCGAGAAGAAGAAGGACGAGCTCGCGCGCGTGGTGCTGCCGACGCCGATCGCTGGGCCCTGGGCCGCGCCGCTCGCTGCGATGCTGAACGACGTCGGGCTCGAGGCGCACACGATCGACGAGGCGCTCTTGCCGTCGGCGCTGCTCGACAAGAACGTCTACATCCTCGTGAGCAACCTCGCCGGGCTCGTGGCGCCGATCGGCACGACGACGAGCGCGCTGCTGGAGCTGCCGCTGCTCGAGACGACCTCGCGCGTGTTCGCCGATGTGCTCGCCGTCGAGAGCGCACGGATCTCGCTTCCTCTCGACGCCGACACCGCATCTGCCGCGATGATGCGCGCGTTCCTCGCCGATCCGGATCACGTCGCGTCGGGCCGCAGCGCGCCGCGTCGGCTCGTGCGCACGCTCGAGCGCGCCGAACGGCTGGGGCTCGCCGTCGACACGTTGCGCCAGCTCTCGCGCGGTGTGGTAACGCGACGCGGATGAAGATCGCGATCCTCGGTCCGGGCAGCATCGGCAGCACGTTCGCGTTCCAGCTCTCGCGCGCCGGTCACGACGTCACCGTGATCGCGCGCGGGGCGCGCCTGGAGCGGCTGCGCGCGGACGAGGCGATCGTGAAGACGAACGGCGAGCGCGCGAAGGTGAGCGTCGCCGGATCTCTCGATCCCAGCACGCCCTTCGATCTCGTGCTCGTGACGGTGCTCGTCTCGCAGGTCGATGCCGTGCTGCCCGCGCTCTCGGCGTCGTCGGCCAAGACGGTGATGTTCATGTTCAACACGTTCGAGCCGCTCGGGCGCCTACGCGATGCGGTCGGCGCTCCGCGCTTCGCGTTCGGCTTCCCGGCGATCCTCGCGACGCTCGACGACGGCAAGCTCACGTCCGAGATCGTCTCCTCGGGGATGGTGACGACCGTCACCGACGGCTCGTGGGCGAAGCTGTTTCGCGAGGCCGGCATCACGACCGCCACCCACGGCGACATGGAGAGCTGGCTGCGCACGCACGCGGCGATGGTCACGCCGATGATGATCGCGTCGGCGCGCGCCTACGAGCGCAAGGGCGGCGTCACGTGGGCCGAGGCGAGCGAGCTCGCGCGCGCGATGCGCGAAGGCTTCGATCTCGTGCGACGCCTCGGCAACCAGATCACGCCTTCGCCGATGCCGGCGCTCTCGCGCCTGCCGATCGCGATGGTCGCGATGCTCGTGTGGGCGACCAGCCGCGTGCCCTCGGTCCGCAAGACGGGCGCCGCCGGCTACGGCGAGCCACGCACGCTGATCGACGCGATGATCGCGGCCTCGCCGGATCCGCTTCCGCACCTGGGCGCCGTTCGTCCCTGAAACGAAAGGGCCCGCGGAGATCACTCTCGCGGGCCCTTCGTTCGGTGTCTGCCGATCAGAACGGGTTGTCGGGCGGCGCCTCGCTCGCGGGCGGCGGCGTGTCGTGGTGCTCCGCCGGCGGCGGCGTGTCGTGATGCTCTTCCACGGTGGTCGCGGGCGGCGGCGTGTCGTGGTGCTCCTCGGCCGTCGTCGCGGGCGGCGTGTCGTGGTGCTCCTCGGCCGTCGTCGCCGGCGGATGCGCCGTCGTCGTGGTCGGCGGCGGCCGCACGCGCGTCGTGGGCGGCGGCGCAGCCGGACGCGGCGCGAGCGTGATGGAGAGATCGGCGCTCATCGCGTCGTCGCCCTGCGTGAAGGCCGAGGGCTCGATGCGCTGCGTCGCATCGACGTAGCCCGCGAGCGAGGCGGCCGCGATGATCGGCGCGGTGGGCCGGCCGACCGTCGCATCGCCCGGCGCCGTGATCGTGCGGCTGCCGATGCGAACGCGCGCGCCCGGCGGGCTCGTCGTCACGTGGATGACGTAGGGCAGAGCGGTGAGCGTGACGCGCACCGGACGCGCGCCCGCGGCCGACGTGATCGTCTGCGTCGCCGTGCGGTAGCCCGCGAGGCGCAGCTCGAGCGAATGCTCACCTTCGGCGAGCGAGAGCGCCTGCGGCGCCGCGCCGCGCTCCTGTCCGTCGACCACGACGATCGCCGCGGCCGGCGTCGACTCGACGCGAAGGTCGTGCATCACCGCATCGGGCGGCGCCACGACCGCGGTCGTCTCGGGCGGTGTGCCTTCTTCGACCGTCGTCTCGGGCGGCATGCCTTCTTCGACCGTCGTGGGCTCGGGCTCGACCGTGGACGGCGGCGCTTCCGCGACCGTCGTGGGCGGCGGCGGCGGCAGCGCGTCGTCGTTCGCCGGCTCGGTGCGACCGAAGAGGTACCAAGCGCCGAGCGCGACCGCGACGAGCACGCCCGCGAAGATCGGCATCATGTTGGAGCCGCCGTCGGCCGGAGGCGGAGGCTGGATCGGTGCGGCGGCCTTCGGCTCGCTCTTCTTCGCGGGCGCCGACGCCGGGGCCGCCTTGGGCTCCGACTTCTTCTCGGCGGCCGGCTTGTCCGCCGGTGGACGCTCGCTGGTCGACTTCTTCTTCGCGGGCGCGCTCTCGGCTGCCGCCGTCGCGGCCGATGCTTCTTCGGTCTTCTTCTTCTCGCGCGCGGCCTTCTCTTCGGCCTCCGCCTTCTCGCGATCCTGGCGCTCGCGCTCGGCGCGTGCCTTCTTGTCCTCGTCCTCGCGGGCCTTGCGCGACTGCTCTTCGCGCTCGCGCTCGATCTGCTCGGAGCGTGCGCGGGCCTCTTCGGCCTTCTTGTCGGCCTCGCCCGTCGTCGCTTCGTCCACGCCCGCGGAGCTCAGCGCCGACGCGAGGAACTCGCTCGCGTGACGCACCTGCGTCCGATCTTCCGGCTTCGGAAGCTCGTTCTGCGGCGTCGTCGACGGGAAGAACTGCATCGTCGCTTTTTGCGATCGAATCGGCCGCTTGCTCTCGCCCGCGACGCCACCGGGGCTCGTCGCTGCTGCCGGCTCGGCGTCGTCCTTGACCGCGGCGCCGCCGCCGGCCTCGAACTGACCGGGCGCTTCGCCTCGGCCCGCCACGATCTGATCGACGAGCCCCTTGGACTCGGGATCCATCTTGATAAACTTGATCCCCATCCCGGCGGGATCGTTCTCGCTCGAGCCTTCCAGCTCGCGCTTCCACACGACGCGTCCGACGCCCTGGATGAGCTTGGACTCGTCTTTCAGCTGGAACTCGAACTTGAGCAGCGTCCCGATCGGCATCGGCGGGCTGTTCTTGTTCGACTTGATGAAGATGCCGCCCTTGCTGATGTCCTTCGAGTACTGCTCGATGAACTCGTCGACGGTCGCGCTCTTGAAGCGGACCTTCAGGTTGATCGGGGCGCGCTTGTCCTTGCGCGTATCGGTCATCGTTTCATCACCTTCGAGAGGGGGCCCGTGTCGCGGAGCGGCGCAAAACCCGCGTCGCGGCAGGGGAATGCTACTTCGCGCCGTCGAAAGAAGTCCATCCTTCGACATGGATGGCGGCCGGCGCCCCTCCGAGCGCGTTCAGCGTCTGTACGAAGCGGGATCCGAGGTCGGGGCGCACGTCGAGCAGTGGCGCGAGCGCGAACGACCGCTCCGAAAGGTGCGGATGCGGCAGCCGGAGCGTCGGCGTCTCGACGATCCGCGCAACGCCGTCACCGTCATCCGCCCAGAGCAGATCGAGGTCGATCGTGCGCGGTCCCCAGCGCTCTCGTCGCACGCGGCCGAGCATCTGCTCGATCGCGAGGCAGCGTGCGAGGACCTCCTCGGGCGCGAGCGAGGTCTGCACCAGCAGCGCGGCGTTGAGATAGCTCGGCTGCGGCGGACCGACGGGCGGCGTCTCGAACACGCGCGAAGCCGCGATCACTTCGAGCTCGGCCGCGATCGCCGCGCGCGCATCGCGCAGATACGTCTCGCGATCTCCGAGGTTGCCGCCGAGCGCGATCACGACCTGCATCGCGGGCAGCATACGCCGCGCGCTGTATGCTGCCCGGCCCATGCCGCCCCCGGCACGCGCAGAGAGCCCGAGCGACGGCGCGACCGTGATGCGCGTCGGCCAGCTCGTGCTCGCGCTGCGCGACGTCGTCGAGCAGAGCTACCGCGACGTGTGGGTCGAGGGCGAAGTCCTCGACAGCAAGCAGTCGTCGTCGGGCCACCTCTACTTCACGCTGATCGATCCGGACACGGGCCGCGGGCGCGCGCCCGATGCACAGCTGCGTTGCATCGTGTTCCTCACCGATCGACCGCGCGTGACGGTCGACATCGTGACCGGTGCGCGCGTGCGCGTGCGCGGGCGTGAGAGCGTGTTCCCCGCGCAGTCGTCGCTGCAGCTCATCGTGACCGAGGCCGCTCTCGCCGGCATGGGCGATCGCGCCGAGAAGCTCGCGAAGCTCAAGGCGAAGCTGCAGGCAGAAGGGCTCTTCGCTGCCGCGCGAAAGCGGCCGCTCCCGCGCCTGCCTCGTACCGTGGGCCTGCTGACCAGCAAGAAGGGCGCGGCGTTCCACGACGTGATCAGCGTCGCGCGGCGGCGCTATCCGGTGCGCATCGTGCTCGCGCATTGCACGGTGCAAGGGCCCGACGCGGCGCGATCGATCGTCGCGGGGCTCGAGGCGCTCGCGAATCTCGGTGGGCTCGACGTGGTGATCGTCGCCCGCGGTGGCGGCGCGAGCGAAGATCTCTCGGCGTTCGACGACGAGCGCGTCGTCCGCGCGGTCGCCGCGTTTCCGGTGCCGGTCGTGAGCGGTGTCGGGCACGAGGTCGACGTCACGCTCACCGATCTCGTCGCCGACAAACGCGCGGCGACACCTTCGAATGCGGCCGAGCTCGTCGTGCCCGATCGCGACACGCTGCGCGGAGAGCTCGCGCTCGCGCTGCGCCGGCTGCAGGCGCGCTTCGACGGTCGCATCCAGAGCGCGCGTCTGGCGCTCGAGCGTGCGAGCGCGCGCCTCGCGAGCCGTCGAGGAACGCTGCGGGCGCGCCGTGAGCAGCTGCGCGCGACAGAGCGCACGATCGAGCGGGCCGAGCGCCGACGGATCGACGCCGCCAAGCGCGCGCTCGCGGCGCTCACGAGCCGACTCTCGCGCGCCGATCCTCGGCAAAGGCTCACCGTGGCGCGCGCCGATCTCGCTCGGCTCTCGCCGCGGGCCCAGAGAGCGATGCAGCGGCGGCTCGAAGCGGCGCGATCGACGCGTACCGAGCTCGGCGAACTGCTCGTGCTCGCGGTCGACGAGAGCGTGCAGACGCGTCGACACGCGCTCGCCGTGCTCGTGGGACGCCTCGATGCGCTCTCACCGCTCGCGGTGCTCTCGCGGGGCTACGCGATCGCGCTCGATCCGCGAGGCCGCGCGATCACGCGCGCGAGCGACGTGAAGGCCGGCGAGCGCATCGAGGTGCGCGTCGAGCACGGCCGTCTCGTGGCGCGCGTCGAGGACGACGAGTCATGAAGCTCGCGGTCGTCGGGCATCCGATCGGGCACTCGCTCTCGCCCGCGATGCATCGCGCCGCGCTCGACGCGCTCGGCCGGCCCGATGTGTCGTACGAGGCGATCGACGTCACGCCAGACGATCTCGCGGGCGCGCTCGTTCGGCTGCGCGATGCGGGCTTCGTCGGTCTGAACGTCACGCTTCCGCACAAGTCGAGCGTGATCGCGCACCTCGTGTCGATCGACGACGCGGCGCGCGCGATCGGCGCCGTGAACACGCTCTCTCTCGATGCGAAGGGCTGGGTCGGCACCAACACCGACGTGATCGGGCTCGCGCGATCGCTCGCCGAGAGCCGTGTGGAGATCGACGGCGCGCGGGTGGTCGTGCTCGGCGCGGGCGGCGCCGCGCGTGCGAGCGTGGTCGCGCTCGCGCCAGCGCGCGAAGTCGTCGTCGTCGCGCGACGCAGAGAGGCCGCGACGAGCGTCGCCGCGCTCCATCCGCACGGTCGCGTGAGCACGTTCGATGCGCTCGAAGAGCCGTTCGCCAGCACAGATCTCGTGATCCAAGCATCGAGCGCGACGCTCGGCGCCGACGCGGACGTGTTCGTGCGCGCTCTTCCGCTCGCAAGTCTGGCGTCGCGCGCGGTCGTCGTCGATCTCGTCTATCGGCCGCGCGAGACCGTGTTGCTCGCCGCAGCGCGTGCGCGCGGTCTGAAGGTCGTCGACGGCGTGGGCATGCTCGTGCATCAAGGCGCGGCGAGCCTCGAGCGCTGGATCGGTCGGGCTCCGTCCGTCGAGGTGATGCGCGCCGCAGTCGAGCGCGCTCTCGGCTGATCTGCCGGAGCGCTCAGAGGTGCTGCGCGATGTCTTTGAGCAGCGACGCAGCCTGCGCATGCGTCGGGTCCACGCGGCGCACGATGTCGAGCTCGCGCTTGGCGTTGAGCCAGAGACCGGCGGCATGGAACACGCGTCCGAGCGCGAAGCGCGCCGCGAGATCGTCCGGCGCGACGTCGACCGCGTGCTGCGCGAACCGCCGCGCCAGATGCAGATCGCCCTTCGCCTCGAGCAGCGCGATCGACGCGCGGACCAACGCCTTGGGATCGTCGGGCCGTCCCTCGACGACCTTTCCCCAGCTCGTCGCCGCTGCCGACCACTTCTGGTGCTTCTCTTCGTACGCGGCCTGCGTCTCGTACTGCGGCGCCATCGAGACGGCGAGCTCGCGCGCCAGCCGCTCGTGTCCCTCGGCGATCTCGACGCGCTCGGGCGCGAGCGCCATCGCGAGGCGATACGCGCGCACCGCCGCGGCCAGATCCCGCTGTTCTTCGGCGTGCTGTCCGTCGGCGAGCAGACGCGCCACGCGATCGAGCCCGCCCGTGTGCGAAGCGGTCGCGCGCAGCGTGCTCGTGAGATCGCGGAGAACCTCTTTCTTCGTTCGTTCGGCCGCCGGCGCGGTCTCGACGCCGGGGCTCGTCACCTCGGAGCTCGGTTGCGACGACGTCGCCGATCGCATCGCGCCCAGGCGCTTCTGCAGCAGCTCGCGCGCCACGCGCTTGCCCTCGTCGGTCGGCGTCGTCCGTGCAGGCATCGGCGCGGGCGGCGGAGAGGGAGCGACGGGCGGTGGGGGCGGCGCGAGCAGCTCGGGCGGGATCTCTTTCTCGACGGAGATCGCCTCTTCGACGTCGCGCGTCTCGCCGATGGACGCCAGGTACGCGTCGTACTCGTCGCGCGCCTTCTTCTTCCCGAGCACCTCGTATGCCTCGGTCAGCTTCTTGAAGATGGCCTCCATCTTCGTGCGGTAGTTGCCGACGTTCTTCCGGAACGACGTGTCGGGATGGAAGATCTTCGAGAGCTCGAAGTACGCCGAGCGCACCTCTGCCTTGCTCGCCTTCTGCGAGATCCCGAGCACGGAGTAGTGATCGAGCAGATCGATCGCCACGTAGAGATCGTCGATGCGCTTGCGCCGATCGAGCGCCATCTCGATTCCGTCGGTCGGCATCTCCGCGGACGGGGCCGGGGCGGCGGGCGCCGCATCGACCGTCGGGACACGAGGAGCGGCGATCACGCGGATGGCAGCGCGCTGCGCGGCCACGTCTCGCGGCGGCGCGCTCGAGTGGACTTCGGAGACCTTCGCGGGAGGCGCCTGGCTCGCCCGAGCCATCGTCATCGAAGGCCTGGGCGGCGCGACGCTGCGCGCGGACGTTCGCGGGAGATGCACGGCTCCATCGGCCCACTCGACGGCGCCGAGCCCGATGAGCTTGTCGATGATCCGCTGCACTTCCGTCACGTCGAGCGACGTCAGATCGGCGATGTCGGTGACCGTTGCGGTCGCATCGATGCGCGACAGCACGAACCCCTCCATGGGGTCGAGCGGCAGAGCGTGCATCGCGATGCCCGCGATGACGCGTGGGATCTTCGGCTTGTGGCCTGACACGAGCGTCCTCGCCCTTCGCGGACGTGGGCCAACAACCTACCATGCGCGAAGGCCGCGCCGTAACAATCGCGACGGTCTGCTACCTTCCGCGCGCCATGGCCCGCCATTTTCTCACGTTGCTCGATCTGTCCGCTGCGGAGCTCGCCTCCCTCATCGCCCGTGCCCGCGTGCTCAAGCGCCTGCGTGGGACGGCGGACCATCCGAGGCCGCTCGCGGGCAAGAGCGTCGCGATCATCCTCGAGAAGTCGTCGACCCGGACCCGCGTGAGCTTCGAGGTCGGCGTCCACGAGCTCGGCGCGCTCCCGGTCACGCTCATCGCGCGCGACACGCAGCTCGGGCGCGGCGAGCCGCTCGAGGACACGGCCAAGATGCTGAACGGCTACGTCCACGCCGCCGTCTACCGCACGTTCGGTCACGAGCGCGTCCAGGCGCTGGCGAACGCGGCGAGCATCCCGATCATCAACGGGCTCTCGGACACGTACCACCCGTGTCAGTTGCTGGCCGATCTGCAGGCGATGGACGAGGCGTTCGGCGCGCTGAATGGCTTGCGCGTCGCGTGGATCGGCGACGGCAACAACATGGCGCACTCGTGGATCAACGCGGCGGCGCGCACCGGCATCGAGGTCACGCTCGCGTGCCCGGCCGCGTACGCGCCGAGCGCCAAGATCGTCGAGCATGCGCGCAGTCTCGGTGCGAAGGTCGAGGTCGTCACGAGCCCGGCCGAGGCGGCGAACGGCGCGCACGTCGTCACGACCGACGTCTGGGCTTCGATGGGGCAAGAAGAAGAGGCGCGCGATCGTCAGCGCGCGTTCGAGGGCTTCATCGTCGACGACGCGCTCATGGCGCTCGCCGATCCGAAGGCGATCTTCCTTCATTGCCTGCCGGCGCATCGTGGAGAAGAGGTCAGCGCGACCGTGATCGACGGCAAACAGTCCCACGTGTGGAACGAGGCGGAGAACCGCCTGCACGCGCAGAAGGCGCTGCTCGAGCTGCTCGTCGGATAGGGGCGCGCGCGGCATCGCTCTTGCGATGGGAGCGGTCACGATGACCTTGCTCGAGCCCAGCGCTGCCGCACACGCCGCGTCTCTTCGATACGTGCACGACGACGAGCCTGGATTCCGGCGGATCGGCTCGGCGCGCGCGTTCCGCTACGTCGATGCTCGCAACCGCGTCGTGCGGGATCGCCACGTCCTGTCGCGCATCGCCGCGTTGGCGATCCCGCCGGCATGGACCCACGTGTGGATCTGCGCCTCGCCGAACGGCCACATCCAGGCGACGGGGCGCGATGCGAAGGGGCGCAAGCAGTACCGCTACCACGCGCGCTTCCGCAGCTCGCGCGAAGAGACGAAGTACGAGCACATCCTCGGCTTCGGTCAGGCCCTGCCGAAGCTGCGACAACAGATCGCTGCCGATCTCGCGTGCCCCGCGCTCGGACGCGACAAGGTCGTCGCCACGATCCTGCGCCTGATGGAGCGCACTTGCATCCGCGTGGGCAACGATTGCTACGCGAAGGACAACCACTCGTTCGGGCTGACGACGCTGCGCGATCGACACGCACACTTCCACGGCGCCGCCGTGGCCTTCGACTTCACGGGCAAGTCCGGCAAGGTCCACCACATCGCCGTGCGCGACGCCAAGCTCGCCGCGATCGTGCGGCGCTGTCGCGACATCCCGGGCCAGCGCCTCTTCCAGTGGCTCGACGAGAAGGGCGATCGGCATCCCGTCACGTCGGGCGACGTGAACGACTACATCCGCGGGGCGTGCGGCGAGTCGTTCACCGCCAAGAACGTGCGCACGTGGGTCGCGAGCGTGATGGCGGCCGGCATCCTCGTCGGCTGCGAGCCGTGCGCGAACGGAAAGCAGACCAAGCGCGCGATCGGCGCCTGTCTCGAAGAGGTCAGCGCGCATCTCGGCAACACGCCGACGATTGCGCGCAAGAGCTACATCCATCCGGCGCTGATCGACGGCTTCACGAGCGGCACGCTGCAGAGCGAGATGCAGCGCGTGCTCTCTCGCGCACGTGCGACGCAGTGGATGAGCCGCGAAGAGGCCGCGCTGCTGAGGTTCTTCGATCAGCGGCCGTCGATGGCGATCGCCGCGTAGTGGCTCGCGACGAGTGCCTACTCGAGGTGTGCGGCGCCGGCTTCTTCGAGGTAGCGGTAGTACCAGCCGAGCACGCGCTCGACGTAGCGACGCGTCTCGTCGTAGGGCGGCACGCCCTGGTAGCGATCGACCGCGCCTTCGCCCGCGTTGTAGCCGGCGATGGTGAGGATGAGATCTCCGTCGAAGTGGTTGGCGAGCACGCGCAGGTAGCGGACGCCGCCGAGGATGTTCTGTCGCGGATCGAACGAGTCGAGCACGCCCATGCGCGCGGCCGTGTGCGGCATCAGCTGCGTCAGGCCCTGCGCTCCGGTGCGCGAGATGGCGCCCGGCTGGTAGTCGCTCTCGACGCGGATGATCGCGCGCACGAACGCTTCGGGCAGGCGATAGAGCGCGGCGGCCTCGCGGATGAACGCGTCGTAGCGGTGATAGCGATCGGGCGAGCCGTCGTGCGTCCCGCGATCGGCGCGCGGTGCGTCGGTGTCGTGCGCCTCGCGTGTGCGGATCGCGACGCGCACGCCGCGGCGATGACGCGGTGGGATGTTCGTGAAGTGAACGACGCCGTTCTCGTCCGTGTACGTGTAGATGTCGGCGCGCGCGTGCGGAAGCGCCACGCCGAGCGCGATGCCCAGGACCACGAGTGCTGCCGAGAGTCGCAAGGGAACGCTGATCGTAGTGCGGCGTCGCCGCGTCGTCGAAGAACGCGTGGACGCGGGCCGGGCATTCCCGGTCACGACGTCAGCGGATTCCGCGTGGGCAGCTCGGAGAGCTTGGCGTAGCGCCGATCGGCGGTCCAGAGCTCGGTCGTCCTCGGACGCTCGCATCACGCAGCTTGAACCGAGCCGTCTTCGCCGGCCGACGCGCCCGCACGACGTGACGCAGGCCCTCTTCGACGAGCGCTCTCACGGTCGTCTGCTCACGGGCGGCGAGCGTCTTCGCTTCGGCCAGCAACGGATCGGCGATCTCGATGGTGGTCTTCATGGATATGGGTACCCACATCACGCGGGCAGGTGGGGCGAAAGCGCAGGTCAGAACCGCGCGCGGATCGCGAACCCAGGCACCAGAGCGATGCCCTGTCGCTCGAACACGACCCCGCCGAGCTGCCCACGCCAGTATTCGTAGTCGGCGGCGAGCTCGATCATCGCGTGCAGGCGCGCGAGGCCGATCGCCAAGCCGACCACCAGTCCTCCGCGGAACGCGTTCGCATCGCCGCTCATCGCGAGCGCGGTGCCGGTGTTCACGTTGCCGCCCACGTGCTCGTAGCCGAGCCGCAATCCGCCCCACGCTTCGAAGATGCTGCCCATGTCGAGCGCGAGCACGAGCGGCGCGAGCGCGCCGGCGCGGAAACCGTCGCCGCGGCCTTCGGGATCGTCGTCGCGGACGACGTAGCCGCCGTAGCCGCTGATGCCGCCGATCACGCGCGCGTACGTGCCGAGGCGCTCCGACAGACGAAATTCGAGCCGGCCCGTCGTGCCCGCGATCAGCACGCCGAGATCCATTCGCCGCGAGAGCCCCAGACGAAAGAAGCCCGCGGGTGCGACGCCCCCCGGCGACGTCAGCCCGAGCACCGCTTGATCCGTCGGTCGCGCCAGATCGCCGAGCGGTGCTCGCACGCTGGCGCCGACCGCGAGATCGCCACGACCTTCGGGCGTCGTTCGCGCACCACTGAAGCTCGAGAGCGCGGGCGCGCAACCGACGAGTAGCGCGATCGCGACGACGCCCCAGAGCCTCACGCGACTACTTGCGGAAGCGCGACGGGAACTCGTTCTTGTCCGCGCGACCCTTGAGCGCACCGTCCTCCGGATGGAGCTTCAGCGCGCGATCGAGCAGCTCGGGCTCTTGCTCCGGGTGCTTCGGGTCGGGCAGACAACACTCGACGGGGCACACGGCCTGGCAGGCCTCGTGATCGTAGAAGCCGACGCACTCCGTGCAGAGGTTCGGGTCGATGACGTAGATGTCGTCGCCCTCGCTGATCGCCTGGTTCGGGCACTCGGGCTCACAGGCTCCGCAGTTGATGCAATCGCTCGTGATGTAGGTCGCCATACTTCGCTTCTTTGAGCGCGCGAGTATGGTTCGGCCCCCGCGTCCGGTCAAAACGGGGATGCGCGTAGACGCTCACGTCCGGCGGAGCACGGCGATGCGGGCGTCTTCCGACTCCGGCACCGCGGCGCTGCGCGGTGGGTTCAGCCACGGCGCGTCTCCCAGGATCGGATCGCCTTCCTCGAGGCGCTGCCGATCGCTGTCCGCGTCCTCGGGGCCGTGCGTACGCGGGTCGGGATAGAAGCCGAGCGCGATCTCTCCGCGCTTGCGAGCCGCCGCCATGATCTGCCCGAACGTGGCGTCGCCATCGGGAACGTAGTCGCTGCGCCGCCTCAGCTCGAGCGTCGTCGGGCCGGGCGTCAGCAGCTTTCGGTAGACCGGCCCGTTCTCGGGATCGAGCAGCTCCTGAGCGAGGAGCATCGCGATGATGTCGCTCGACACGATCGAGTCGCCGGGTCGCGGCGCGACGTGACTGGCCGATCGCGGATCGCGCACCTCGGTGACGATGCGGACGCGATCGGGCGTGCCGACGCTGCGCAGGCCGTGCCGCATGCGCAGCAGCATCGCGAGCGCGGTCGCGTCGCCGTTGGTGTCGTCGCCGTCCGTCGGCTGACCGAGGATCACCACGGAGTCCGCACCGCAGATGATGGGATGCCCGGTGTGCGCGAGCTCGGCCCCGGGACGCTCGTGCACGACCCACTTCACGCGATGCAGATCGCGCACGAGCAGCTTCTCGAGATCGCGGGCGCGCGCGAGCGCATCGCCCGGCACGAGATGAACGCTCGAGCCCGTCGGCAAGATCTCCGCGAGCTCGCGGCAGAGGTGCGGCATCGTCGCCGTCCAGCCGACGAGCGCGACGTGCTGCGGCGGCGTGGGCGCCATCGAGCTCGGGGGGATCGTCGGTGGATCCGGCAAGACGCCGCCGAACTTCGGGGCGGTCGGGCCGCTCGCCATCACGACCAGACGATCGGTCTCGGCGAGCGCGCGCTGGCCGGGAAGCGGCGAGAGATCGATCTGTTCGTCGTGAGCGAGCACACCGATCACCACGCCGTTCTCGACCGTGGCGTGCGCGAAATCGAACGAGCGCTTGGCCAGCGCCGACCCGACGGGCTCGAGATAGAGCTCGCAGCCGTCGAACGCGAGCAGGTGCCGCAGCACGGCGTAGATGCCGTCTTCTCGCGTGCTCTGCGCGAGGATCGCCGCGATCACCGCGTCCGCGGCGATCACCTCGGCCGCGAGCGCACCGGGCCCCGCCACCTCGGGCTCGGCGGCGAGCCGGAGCAGATCCACGGCCTCGGCGTGACGCGCGAGCACGAACGCGCGCCCCGGCCATTTCTCGCCCACGGTGCGGCGCAGCGCGAGCAGTGCGCCGAGCGACCACTCCACCGACGCCGTGTCGTCGAGCGCGCTCGAGGGGACGACGAGCGCGGCGCGCGCGTGCTGGGCCGCGACGCGAAGCAGCGCGTTCTCTCCGCGCGGATCTCCGGTGCGCACCACGATCCGCAGGCGCGTTCCCGGCACGCGATGCGCGCTGCGGAGCACGGCCTCCACGCGATCCTTGTCGTCCATCGTGAGCACGACGAGCGTGCAGCGCTGACCGCTGCGCGCCAGCTCGCGCGCGACGAGCGGCACGGTCGGATCGAATCCGAGCACGAGGAAGTGGTTTCGCTCGACGACGGGGTTGAGCCCCGAGCGAACGTCGTCGATGCGCTCGCCCATCTTGCTCGTGAGCGCTGCGGTGACGAGCGCCAGCAGGAAGATGCCGGCGACCGTCGTCGCGAGCGCGACGCCGCGCCGGTACGGATCGTCGCCCGCCATCGTCCCGCCATCGAGGAAGTGCGTGAGCGTCCACCAGAGCGCCGCGTTCTCGTCGGGGATGTCGGCGTCGCGCGGATGGATCGTCAGCTCGAGCGTCGCGAAGCCGAACACGATCGCGAGCCCGAAGACCGAGATCAGCAGCAGCTGCGCGAGCGGCGGCAGGCCGAGCGTCTGATCGAGGCGATACACGAGCCACGCGCGGAGGGCGCGCCCGGAGCGAGCGAGACGACGGGAACCGTTCATGCGTGCCGGCATTGTGCCTCACGATCCGGCTTGTGACTGCGTCGGGGAATTTGCGACGCTCTGCCCCGAAGATGAAGCAGCGCACGTTCTATCCAGAGATCGAGCCCCATCGCACGGGGATGCTCGACGTCGGCGAGGGTCATCGGATCTACTGGGAGGTCTCCGGCAATCCGAAGGGCAAGCCGGTCGTGTTCCTGCACGGTGGGCCCGGCGGCGGCACCGATCCGAAGCAGCGACGCTTCTTCGATCCGACGCGCTACTGCATCGTGCTCTTCGATCAGCGTGGCTGCGGCAAGAGCACGCCGCACGCATCGCTCGAAGCGAACACGACGTGGCATCTCGTGCGCGACATGGAGACGCTCCGCAAGCATCTCTCGATCGAGAAGTGGCAGGTCTTCGGTGGGAGCTGGGGCAGCACGCTCGCGCTCGCGTACGCGCAGACGCATCCCGATCGCGTGAGCGAGCTCGTCCTGCGCGGCATCTTCCTGCTCCGTCCCAAGGAGCTCGCTTGGTTCTACCAGGCCGGCACCAGCGAGCTCTTTCCCGAGGCGTGGGACGACTACCTCGCGCCGATCCCCGAAGCGGAGCGCGGTGATCTCGTGGCCGCGTACCACAAGCGGCTCACGCACGGCGATCCGGCGGTGCAGCAGGAGGCCGCGCGCGCGTGGAGCGTGTGGGAAGCGCGGACGAGCTTTCTCTTGCCGAAGCCCGATCACGTCACCCGTGCGGCGGGCGATGCGTTCGCGCTCGCGTTCGCGCGCATCGAGTGCCACTACTTCGTGAACAAGGGCTTCTTGCGGAGCGAGAACCAGCTGCTCGACGACGTCGAGAAGATCCGCCGCATCCCGACGACGATCGTGCAGGGCCGCTACGACGTCGTGTGCCCGGCGACGAGCGCGTGGGATCTCGCGCGTCGCTTTCCGGAAGCGAAGCTGCGCGTCGTGGAAGACGCCGGCCATTCCGCATACGAGCCGGGGATCTTGCACGAGCTCGTGATGGCGACCGATCGCTTCGCGAGCTGAGCTCGAGCCTCGACCACTCCGGCAGACGTCACTCGGCGACGAGCAGGTGCACGATCGCGGTGGCGACCGGCTTGTCGACGTCGTCTTGGTACGCCTCGGTGGCGACGACCGCAACGCGCCGGCCTTGTCGCACCACGCGCGCGCGACAGTCCGTTCTCTGCGCGCGCCCCGATCGCAGGTAGTCGATCGTGATCGTGATCGTGCGCGGCATGGCGTTCGTCTTCGGATCGATCATCACCGCGAGGATCGCCGTCGACTCGAGGAGCGCCGCGAGCGTGCCGCCGTGCAGCGCGGGGATCGTCGCGTCGCCGACGAGATGCTCCGCGAACTGCATCGACGCGATCGGACTGCCGCCCTCGCTCCGGATCGAGAGGCCGAGGAAGCGCGCGTAGGGAATCGCGTCGAGCAGCACGCTCGCGTCGCCCGTCTCTCTCGCGCGCGCGAGCAATGCGATCAGATCGACGGTCACGACTTCCTCGCGAACGTCGCCGCGAGCGCTGCGACCGGATCGTTCTCGTCGGTCGTGTACGCGAAGCCGCGCACGAAGCAGACGTGCTTGGTGGCCTTGTAGCAAGTCGCGTGGATGACGATGTCCTCGCCGCGCCCGCCGGCGCGCATGTAGTCGATGCGCAGATCGAGCGTCGCGATGCTTCCCGGGCGCCCGAGCTTCGCCATCACGGAGAGGCCACCTGCGGCGTCCATCGCGGTCGAGATCGCGCCGCCGTGCAGGGCGCCGGTCTCGGGGTTGCCGACCAGTTGCTCGGCCCACGGCAATCGGATCCAGACGTCGCCGCCCGTGAGCCGCACGATCTCGAGACCGAGCGCCGCGTTCTGCGGGACGAGGTCGCGGATCATCGCGTTCATCCGAGCGAGCATCTCGGGCGTGTACTCGCTCGTCACGGGATCACGATCCCCATCGCGCGCAGCTGCTCTTCCGCCTTGCCTGCCCAGCCCTTGTTGGCGAGCGGGCTCGCGGGGCTCGGATGCAGGATCGTCCCGAACGAGAGCGGACGATCGACGAGCGCATCCTTCGCGCGATCGAGCGCGAATGCGCCGATGCCGATCACGTGCTCCGGCTCCAGCACGTCGATCATCGCGGCGAGCGCGCGATCACACGCGGCGTAGAGCGGCTCTCGCTCCGACGCGGGCAGCTTGTCGGGCGTTCGGTTCTTGCCGCTCTCTTCCATGAACACGAGCGGGCAGTAGTTGATGACGAAGAAGCGATCGAAGAAGCGATCGGGCGTTCCGAATCGTTCCTTGGCCCAGCCCCAGAAGCGTGCGCCGCTGACCTCGCTGCGCAGGCACGCGAAGCCTTCGATCGGGCGCTTCGGGTTCTCGCGCTCCGGGCGATCGACTTTCTCTTCGATCCCGATCCAGTCGCGCACGAGCGAGACCTCGCCGAAGGGAACGCCGGTCTGCGCCATCCCGAACGGGCCGGGGTTCATCCCCAGGAACACGGCCTCTTTCTTCCCGGTGCCCCAGCGCTCGAGATAGCGCGCGTGCGGACGGCGCGCGTAATCGAGAGGGTCGTAGACGTGCGTCGTCGGCGCCGCGAACGAGAGCGCATCGACGTCACGCCGGAGACGATCGGTGATCTTCTGCAGCGTCATCCGCCGAAGACGTCCACGTTCACCGCGGGCTTGGTCACGGTCGCTACGCCCGTGCGCTCGAGATGCGCGAGCGTTCGCAGCACGCCGGCCTCGTCCCATGCATCGCCCATGATCTGCAGCCCCATCGGCATCCCGCGTGCGTCTTTGCCGATCGGCGCGGTGCCCGCCGGCAAGCCGGTGAGGTTCGCGAGGAACGCGAAGCGACACGCCGCTGCGAGCTCCGGCGTGTCGGCCATGCCACCGAGCACGTCGGCGTCGCTCACGATCGGCGCAGTGCGTGCGGTCGTCGGCATCGCGACCACGTCGACCTGACGCAAGAGCGTGGCGACGTCGCGACGCAGGCCCGCGCGCAGCGCCTGCGCATCGAGATAGTCGTCCGACGAGAACGTGCTCATGATCCGACACAGCAGCTGCAGGTCGGTGCCGATCGACGCGAAGTCGTGCAGCCGCTGCGGCAAGAGCGCGGCGTAGGCCTCGAGCCCGATCGACAGATAGCCGATCGCAGCGGCGTGCTTGGCGAGGCGCAGCGACACCGGGACGAGCACAGCGCCTTCTTTCTCCAGCGCACCGAGCGCCTCGCGACACGCGCGCGCGATCTGCACGTCGGCCGCCGAGATCTCTTCTTCGAGAACGCCGATGCGCAGGCCCTTCACGCCGCCGCCGAGGGAGCTCTCGAGCCAGCCGCGCACGAAGCCCGGGTTGCGATGCGTGAGCTCGTCCTCGGGATCTTCGCCGGAGACCGCCTCGAGGAAGATCGCGAGGTCGCGCACGCTCGCGCCGATCGGACCGAGATGCGCCATCGTTCCGCCGAAGCCGTCGCCGTGACGCGAGATGCGGCCGAACGTCGGCTTGATGCCGAAGATGCCCTGGAAGCAGGCGGGAATGCGGACCGAGCCGCCACCATCGGAGCCGAGCGCGACGGGCGCGAGGCCCACTGCGACCGCGACCGCGGAGCCCGTGCTGCTGCCGCCCGCGGCGTGCCGTGGGTTCTGCGCGTTGCGCGGGAGCGTGCGTCGCGCCGAGACGCCGAGCGGCGACATGCCGTACTCCGTCATGCACGTCGTGCCGATCACGATCGCGCCCGCATCGCGCAGGCGCTTCACGACGGTCGCGTCCTTGGCGTCCTTGCGCGCGGGAAGCGCGGTGCCGAGGCGTGCGCCGTGGCCCTCGAGATCGACCTCTTCCTTCACGGGTACGATGATCCCGTCGAGTGGACCCACCGGCCGGCCGGCGCGCCATCGCTCGCGGCTCGCGCTCGCGTCGCGCAGCGCGTGCTCGTCGTCGTAGTGCAGGATCGGCCCCATCGACGGCTTCTGTCCGGCGAGGTTGCGCGCGAGCCGCAGCGCGCGCTCGGTGACCTCCACGGGGTCGGCTTGGCCTTCGCGATAGCGCGCGGCGATCTGCGCCGCCGTCATCGTGAAGTCGCGCGTCGTGCTCGGGATCGGTAGCGTCTCTTCGCCGCGCGCATGGACGCCGCGCGCTTGCCACGGTCGCGCCGAGAGCGGCAGCGCATCGCGCGCGTCCTGCGGCAGCGCGCGCGCCTCGTCGACGCCGAGATCCTTGCGCATGAGGCCGCCGATGACCTGGCGAACGCTCTCGCGCTCGGTGGCGCGCACGATGCCGCGCAAGACGGCGCCGCTGAGGCGAGGAGGCGGAGGCAGCTTCATGCCGAGCACGATCGATCGGCCGAGCGTCGCGCGTCAATGCCGGCGTCGACGTGCCCGTGCGGCCAGCATCGCGATCCCGGCGATCGCCCACACGCTTGACGGGGCTCGCACGTGCCCGACCGCGCAGCCGCCGCTCGGTGTGGGGCTGCTCGCGCCACCATCCGCGCCTGCGTCGACCGTGCCCGCATCGGGCATCGACGCGGCCCACGCGGGTGGTGCGATCCCCGCTGCCGCAGCGGCCGCGAGCGTCGAGGCCCTCAGCCAATCGGCATGCGGGTCGACGCGCTCGTAGACCATGCTCGTGCAGACCGAGCCCTGCCCACGCGACATCACGCCGACCGAGAGACCGTTCGCGTCGATCGCGGGGCTTCCCGAGTCGCCCGAGCACGGGCCGGTGTCGATCACCCACTCGTTCTCGTTCGTGCGCGTCCGACCGCTCGCGTCCATCGTCACGCCGATCGAGACGGGGCTCGAGCCACCGACCTCGAGGCGCGTGCCGGCGGTGTCGGGATTGCCGCCGCCCGTCTGTCCGTAGCCCACGACGGTCAGCGGCTCGCCGACGATCGGCGGCCCGTCGAGCCGCGGCGCGATGATGGTGGCGCCATCGATCGGCGTCACGAGCCGCACGAGGGCGACGTCACGACCGCAGAGCGGCTGCGTCCCGGAGTCGGGCAGCACGATGACCTCGGCGACCGCGATCCCACCGCCGATGAACGGAACGCGATCGCTCGGATACACGTGGATGACCGAAGCGTCGTAGTCCGAGACCGGCGTCGCCGGCTGCAGCGTCGTGCCGTCGGCCTGCATCACCGGGCTGCACGCGGTGGTCGTGCCTGCGCCGCCGACCATGCTCACGCAGTGGCGCGCGGTGAGCACGAGATTCGGCGCGATCAGATATCCGCTGCAGAGCTCGTCGGGATTCTCCACCGCGACGACGCCGGCGTTGGCGCTCGCGGTGCCGTTCAGCACGAACGCGGGGTGCGCGATCGCGCCATCGGTGCAGCCGATCGCGAGGAAGAGGAAGACGAGAGACAGCGCGCGAGCTCGAAGCATTCCGTGGATCTCCTGGGTGAGCGCCACACCCGTGCAACCGACGGGCCGCGTCGCGTGCGCCGTGTCGCACAGCACGAGCGTCGAACTGCGCGGATGGTGGAGACACGCGGCACCTTCCGCACGCGGCGCGTCACTCCGCTGACTGCGAGGCGCGCGTCAGGGCGTCGGGGAAGGATCGCTCGGCGCAGGCGTAGGGTCCGTAGGCGCGGCGTGCGCCTGCAGCTCGCTCACGCGCGCCTGCAGCGCGCCCACGCGCTGTTGGAGATCGGCCTGCGCTGCGCTCGCTGCGTCGCGATCGGCCGCGCGGCCCGCGCGCTCGGCATCGAGATCGCTGCGTGCGCTCGCGGTCGCGGTGTCGCTCGCCGCCTGCGCCGCTCGCGCTTGGTCTCGGTCGGCGATCGCCTGATCGCGCTCGGTCGTCGTGGTCGCGAGCGATGCGCGCGCCTGATCACGCTCGGCGCTCGCCGTCGAGAGCGAAGAGCGCGCACCATCGAGCTCGCTGCGTGTGGTCGCGAGCGTGTGTTGCGCATCGGAGAGCTGACCATTCAACGTCGTGACCTGCGCCTGCGTCTCGGCGAGCGCCGTCTGGCTCGCGGCGAGCTCCGTGCGCGCATCGCGCAGCGCGGCGCGTAGTGCATCGCGCGCCTGCCGCATCGCCGTCGCATTGCCCTCGGCCGCACCGATCTGGGTCTCGGCGTCGTCGAGACGTCGCAAGGCGTCTTCCGCGCGCGCGCCCGATGCCGCAGCTCGGGCAGCGGACTCGGCCGCGCTCGAGCTCGCTTCCTCGGCGCGCTGCGTCGCCTCGTCGCGCAGCGCGGCGTCGGCGGCGGCCTGCTTGCGCGCATCGACGACGGACTTCCACGCGTACCAGCCTCCGACGGCGCCGAGGATCAGCACGGCCAGCGCCCACGGGCCCACGCGACGCATGAGACGCCGTCGCTCGCGCGATCGATCCTCGGGCGCGGTGAGCACCACCAGCTCGTCCACCAGCTCGCGGGCGGTCGGTCGCTTCGCCGGCTCGATCGCGAGCCAACGTCGGAAGCTCGGCGCGAGGAACGCGAGATCGCTCGACGCGGGCGGTGCGATCGGCTTGGTCGCACGCTGCGTGAGTGACTCCTTGTCGAACGCGCCGACCGTCGGTGCCGTCGACGGCTCGAGCACGTTGCGCAGCGCGAGCGCGAGCGAGAAGACGTCGGCCTCCGGCCCGAGATGCGCGGTCGTCGGCCATCCCGCGGCGAGCTCGGGCGCGAAGTAGTCGGGTGAGCCGGCAACGAGCTCCTCGTTCTCTTTCGCAGCGACGCCGAAGTCGAGCAGCACCGGCATCGTCTGCTCGAGCCCGGAGATCTTCGCGAGGAAGATGTTCGACGGCTTGATGTCCTGATGCCGCAGCCCTTGCGCATGCACTGCGGCGAGACCGCCCGCGAGCGTCTCGAACACGCGCCGTGCCTCGGCGCGATCGAGCGGCATCGCGCTCTCGAGATCGCGGCCCTCGTACCAGGGCATCGCGAACCAGAGCCGTCCGCCGAGCCAGCCGTGGCCCTTGAACTGAACGACCGACGGATGGTTGACCGCGGCGAGCATGCGCAGCTCGCGCATCGCTTGCTCGCGCCCCTCCGGTGACGTCGCGCGGTAGGCGAGGATCTTCAGCGCGACGACGTGGCCTTCGATCTCGACGTCTTCGGCGCGCCAGACCTCGCCCTGCGCGCCTGCGCCGAGCAGCTCGACGACACGGTAGCGATCGCCGACGAGCTCGCCCGGCGTCAGCGACGTCGTGACTTCTGCCCGAGTCGCCGTTCCGCCCTGGCTGAGCACGGTGACCTGGTGCGCTTCCGGAACGTCGACCGACATCGCGTCGGCAGTGTGTCAGGACAAGGCGCTCTCGACCAAGTAGCGTGGCGCCGAAAGTCGCCGCCGCGCTCGTGCGTACCTCCTCCATGGCGTACGCACGGAACGACGAGGACGAGCTCATCTCGAACATCAACGTGACGCCGCTGGTCGACGTCGTGCTCGTCTTGCTCGTGGTGATGATGGTCACCGCGACGTACGTGGCGAGCCGATCGATCCCGATCGATCCCCCGGCCGCGCACCTCACGAGCGCGGCGCCCCCGGCCGCGCTCGAGGTCTCGATCGATCGGACGGGCGTGGTGTTCGTCGACGCGACGCCGATCGCGCTCGATGCGTTGCGCGCGCGTGCCGCCCGGTACGCGTCGGGTCTCGGACCGGATCGGGCACGCGCGATCGTCTCGGCGGATCGCGCGGCGGCTCATGGCGACGTCGTGGGGGTGCTCGACGCCTTGCGTGACGCGTCGATCGAGCACTTCTCGATCCGCGTGCGCGAGATCGGGCGCTGAGCCGATCGCATCGTCTCCTCTCCGTCGGCGACGATTCGGTGTCGAATCGGATCGCCAGGGTCACGGGCGTGTCGCGCACCGATGACGCGCACCCACGCGTCGCCCGCGGCCGGTAGCGTCCACCGAACGAAGTGACGAACGGAGGCATCGATGACGAACGTGCTCACGCATGGCTCGGAGCTCTCGGTCGACGAATGGCGGGTGCGGGCGCATCTCGCGGCGGCGATCGAGGAGCTGAAGAACGCACACACTCGTGATCGGGCGCGTGTACGCGAGCGCATCGGTCACCTCTCGACGGAGCTTGCGCGGGTCTTGACTCGCACGGGCCGCGAGCATCTCGCGAGCGCCCTCGTCTCGGATGACGTCCCGCACGACGCCTGAGCCACACTGGCCGCCGGCCTCATGGCGCGCGACAGTGCTCCCTCGTGTCGATCCTCGACGATCCCCCGCGCATCGCGCTCGGCGCCGGCTCGCGTCAGCAGCCTCTGACGCGCTTCGGCCTGATCGGAGACGTGCATGCCGAGGACGAGCGGCTCGCGCTCGCGGTCCGGCTCGCGCACGACGAGGGCGCCGAGGCGATCCTCTGCGTCGGAGACGTGGTCGACGGATTCGGCGATCTCGATCGCACGACCGAGATCCTCGAGCGCGAGCGAGTCCACGTCGTGAGCGGCAACCACGACCGATGGTTCCTCCACGGCACGATGCGGACGCTCGCACCGGCTCACCATCGCGGCGAGCACCCGAGCGCGGAAGCAGCCGCCCGCCTGTGGCCGCCCGTGCTCGAGGTCGAGACGGTCCGCGGGACGCTCTTGCTCTGTCATGCCGTCGCCGACGACGACTTCACCTTCCTCAAGGAGCACACGCACGAGGACGAGATTCGCGAGAACGCCGCGTGGATGCGGCTCGTCCGAGCGGGTCGTCATCGCTTCATGGCTGCGGGGCACACGCATCAGGCGATGGTCCGCACACTCGACGACATCACGATCCTGAACCCCGGCACGCTCAAGCGCGATGATCTGCCACGTACGTCGGTCGTCGATCTGCGCGCGGGGACGATGCGTCTGTTCGACCTCGCCGATCCCGAGGCCCCGCGGCTCGCGCTCACGCTCGCGATCCCGTGATGCTAGGTTCGCGCGTGTTGAACCGCGTGCCTGCCAAGATCGAGCGCGTGCTCGGGATCGATCCCGGGACGCGCAAGCTCGGATGGGGAATCGTCGAGCGGCGCAACGGCAAGCTCGTGGGGATCGCGGCCGGCGTCGTCTCGCTCTCGCCGCGCGATCCGCTCGCGACGCGCCTCGCGGCGGCGTGCGAGTCGATCGAGGCGCTCGTCGACGATCACGCGCCCGTCACGCTCGCGATCGAGGGCGTGTTCTACGCGAAGTACGCCGCCGCGGCGATCCAGCTGGCGCACGTTCGAGGCGTCGCGCTCTTGATCGCGGAGCAGCGCGGGCTGCACATCGCGGAGTACGCGCCCGCGCTCGTGAAGCGGACGGTCGCCGGTCGAGGCGCCGCCGACAAGGCGCAGATCGGACGTGTCGTCGCGGCGACGCTCGGCCTGCGCGCGCCGCCACCTTCCGATGCCTCGGATGCGCTCGCGATCGCGATCACTCATCTGTCGGCCGCCACCTTCGCTCGGGCACGCTGAGCCACGCCGCGGGGCGTGTATCCTGGGCGCATGAAGCCCTTCGCATCGCTCGGTCTCGCTTCGCTCGTGCTCTCGCTCGCATCGCCCGCGCTCGCCCAGCGCACGATCGCGCAGGACACGATGAGCATGAGCACACCCGTCGCGGTCGAGTGCGGTTTCTGTGCGATGGAAGCGTACGGCGAGATCTTCCAGCGGGTCGGCGCGAGCGGCGGTCTCACGCCGGCGGACTTCCCGCTCGTGGTCCAGAGCATCTCGCTCGCGCTCGGCGCGGCCGAGGTCACGTCGGGCGCGTGTCACGGGATCGCATCGCCAGCCGATCCCGACACGCTCGTGCACGTCGAGATGTACGCCGGCGGCACGCCGCCGGACGCGGCGAGCATCGCGTCGATGCCGGTCGCTGGAACGCCCTGGCCCGGCGAAGACATGCTGCTCTCGCTCGACGACATCCCCGTCACGATGAGCATCCCGACCACGGACGGCGCGGCGAACTTCAACCTCATGTTCAACACGCTCGCTCTCGGCGACGCGACGACGCCCGCGCCGACGGTGAGCGCCGGACATCAGTATCTCCGCGTCGTCGTCGTGCTCGCAGATGGCGGCAACAGCTCGACGTGCACGCCCGCGATGAGCGCGCCGACCGGCTTCCCGCTTCGCGACGACGATGGTGTCGTCGCGAACCATCGCAGCTTCCTCTACGCGAACGGCACGGGCTGGCTCTGGAACGAGGTGGCCGGCGTGCACGGCGACTGGGGAATCCGTCTCTCGGTCACGCCGCTGCCGCACGACGATGCGGGCCCGATCGATACCGGAAGCATCGATGGCGGCGTCGATGCCTCGTCGACGGTGGATGCGAGCGCGCTCGATGCAGGTCGCGACGCGAGCCTCGTCGCTGGCGGCGGTGGATCGAGCTGCTCGTGCCGCGTCGGCCGCACGTCCTCTTCGCCGGCGTGGGCGCTGCTCGCGCTGCTCGCGTTGGGCTACTCGCGGAAGGTCACGCGACCGAAGCGCGCGGGCACGTGGAAGTCGCCCTCGAGCGGTGCCGACCAAGCGTCGCCCCACTGACCGTCCTCGCGCGCATCGAGCGCGTACAGCGCGACGCGCCACGTGTCTCCGGCGTGCGGCGGGCCCGTGATCGGATGCGGCCCGACTGCGAACGCGCTCCACGGGATGCGCAGCTCGACCGCATAGCCTTCGTCGCTCTCGTGATCGTTCACCGTGCCGTGCGTGACGACGTGCGCTTCGAGCCCGCTCGACCACTCCACGTGACCGAACGGCTGCGGCTGCCTGCGCGAGTCGAACCACGTGTCGAACACGACGTTCGTCGGCGAGACCTGCAGCTCGAGGTAGCCGAGGCCGTCACCGTCCGGATCGATCATCAGCTCCGCGCAGTCCTGCTCCCAGAGATGATCGTCCTGGTGCGTGCCCTCGGTGACGAGCAGAGGATCGTCGATCTCCATCTCGACGTAGAGGAACGAGTCGTCCCAGCCGAAGCGCGCGTACGCCTCCGGTGATCCGGGCGTGCCCGTCATCGTGTCCACGAAGGCGTCGGTGCGCGGGATGCTCTCCCACTCCGAGAGATCACCATCGATCGCGGGCGGCGTCGCGAAACGCGTCGCGCTCGCCTCGGGGATCTCGGTGCGCGGCGTGGCGCAGGAGCATCCGACGAGCACGAGCGCGATCAAGACCGCCTTCACCGAGTCACGCCGCAGCGCCGAGCTTGTCCTTCACGAGCGTGTAGACCGCCATGAAGTTCGTGAGCTTCTTCAGGTCATCCTCGGGCACCGTCATCTTGTAGGTGCGCTCGATCTCCGCGACGATCTCGATCGCCATCATCGAGTCGATCCCGAGATCCTTGAACGGCGTCTCGTCCGGGATCTCGTCGACCTCGCTGACCTCGGCGATGATCGCGCGCAACTTCTCTTTGAGATCCTGGTCGGACATTCGCTTTGCCTTACTTCTTCGAGCGCTTCTCGACGAGGTCGAGGAGCTGCTGGACGGTCTGGATGCCGACGAGCTGCTCGTCGGGGATCTGCACTTCGAGCTCGCGCTCCATCGCGCCGACGAGCTCGAGCATGCCGAGCGAGTCGATGCCGAGCGAGGCGATGCTCGCCTCTTCCTTCACGCCGGAGAAGTCCTTCTCCGCGATCTCGCTCGCCATCCTCTTGAAGATCTCAATCAGCTCGGGCCGGGTCATCGTTCTCTCTCCATCTCTATTCACGGTCGTCATGCGTGAGCGGTCAGCTCACCGTTTTCCCACATGGTCTTGGTCTTGCGCCGCTGTGCCTTGCCGCTCGACGTCTTCGGAAGCGCGCCGACCGCACAGATCGACACGCTCGACGGCGTGAGGCCGAAGTTCTCGCTCACGGCCTTCGTGATCTCTTCACGCAGCCGCGCCGCGTCACCCGAGTTGCCCTCGGCCGCGATCACGAGCTGCTCGACGCCGTCCTTCATCGTCGAGAACGCGACCACGTTGCCGCGGCGCACGCCCTCGATGTCGCCGACCACCCACTCGATGTCCTGCGGGTAGTGGTTGGCGCCGTTGACGATGATGAGGTCCTTCTTGCGGCCGCAGATGAAGAGCTCGCCCTCGGCGGATGACTTTCCGGTGAAGTAGCCGAGGTCTCCGCTCTTGAGCCAGCCGCCGCCGAACGACTCGGCCGTGGCCTCTTCGTTCTCGTAGTAGCCGTCGTTCACGCTCGGGCCGCGGCTCCAGATCTCGCCGACCTCGCGCTCGCCGAGCGCGTTTCCCGCTTCGTCCGCGATGCGGATCTCGTGGCCCGGGAACGGGATGCCGCAGCCGACGAGCTCGAGCGCATCGCTCGCCGTCGACGGGACGGCCTGGCCGACCTTCATCCGAGTCGGGTCCACGCGATCGACGACCATGTCGGTGCCGCGGCGGTGGAACGTGATCGCGAGGCAGCTCTCGGCCATGCCGTAGCTCGGCAGCAGCGCCTTCGGATCGAAGCCGCAGCGCGAGAACTTCTCGCCGAACTCGATCAGCGTGCGCGCGCGGATCGGCTCGGCGCCGCAGCCCGCGATGCGCAGCGAGGACAGATCGAGCGAGCTCAGATCCTTGTCGCTCACGCGCTTGGTGATCAGCTGATACGCGAAGTTCGGCGCGTACGTGATGGTGCCGCGGTGCTTGCTGATGAGCTCGAGCCAGAGCCGCGGCGCGCGCGCGAACATCGGCGTCGGCATCAGCACGACCTGCAGGTCCACGATCAGCGTGCCGAGCACGAAGCCGATCAGGCCCATGTCGTGGAAGAGCGGCAGCCACGAGACGCCGACGTCCTCGGGCGTGCGGTTCAGGCCCGCGGGCCCGAGGAACGCGGTCGTGTTCGCCACGAGGTTGCGATGACGGATCATCACGCCCTTGGGCTTGGACGTGCTGCCCGAGGTGAACTGCAGAAAGCAGAGATCGTCCGGCGTGACGACGGGCGGCGTGAAGGGCGGCGCCTGCCCCGCGAAGTCGCGATCGGCGACGACCACGATCAGATCCGGACGGCGCTCGCGGAGCTTCTGGATGACGTCGAGGTTCTTCTCGACGCACACGACGACGCGCGAGCGCGCGGCCTTCATGATCTGATCGATCGTCTCGACGTAGTGATCGCTGACCTTGAAGGTCGCGCCCGGGAAGATCGGCACGGGAACGAAGCCGCCGACCGATGCGCCCAGGAAAGAGAGGACGAACTCGTGGTTCTCCGGGCAGACGATCGCGACGGTGTCGTTCTTCTTCAGGCCCGTGGCCGCGAGGAACGCGGCGCGGCGATGCGCTTCGGCGCGCATGGCCTCGTACGGAAAGTAGAGCTCCTGCCGATCCGTCGTGACGAATCGGAAGCCGCGCTTGTCTCCGCCAGGAAGGCGATCGAGCGCTTCGACCAGCGTGGAGGGGTACTCGACCATGCGGAAAGCGCGCGGTTTTAGGGGCGAGATCGGATCCAGTCAAGCGCGGGAGCCCAGCGAAAACCGGCCGTTCGGCCGACGCGCGAGCGAGCCACGTCGAGGATCCGATGCCGCGTCAGTCGCAGCAGGCGCACTCGAGCCAGATCTCGGCTCGGGCCACGTGGCGACAGGTGCACTGCATGCACGCGCGCGGATCGTCCACGAGCCAGCCTGGCGGCGCTCCGTCGCAAGAGTCGGGCGCGAACGGCGGCACGACGCAGCGCTCGGGGAGATGAACTTCACTGGAGGTGTGCAGGCAGATCCGATCGCTCGCGCACGCTCCCGTTCCGCACGGGACGTTCGGTCCGCAGCGCACGCCGGCGCAGTCGGGCTCGGTCGCCCTGGCCCAGACGCCGCCGCTGCACACGATCGCGGGAGCGAGCTCGCAGCACTGCGTACCGCACGCCAGGCCTTCGGTCTCGCAGTGCTGACCGAGCAGCGACGCGGGATCGGCCGGGCACCACGGCAGCCTCGTCCAGTGCTCCGCGCAGCTCGTCGGCATCCCGGAGTCGACCTCGAGCACGAACGCATCGGGCTCGGAGAAGAAGGCATCGGGCGCATCGACGGAGCGCTCGTGCGCGAGCGCGCAGCCGACGAGGAAAAAGCCCATGGCACAGAGTGCGGCGCGACGGGTCATCGTCGCAGCGCCGAGCACCATGCGTGCCACCACGGGAATGGTATACGGGGCCGCAGCGCCGCCTCGGGAACGGCGACAACCTCGCATGCTTCAGCGCGCTCTCGTCCTGTTCTGTCTGTCGATCGCGTGGGCGAATGCCCCGGCCGCGGCGCAGTCGTGCGTCGTGATCGCCGCCGACGTCGAGGGCAGCGCGGCCGTCGAAGCGGCGCAGATCGATCCGCTCGTGGACGCGCTCTCCGCCGACGGATCGCTCGGCTCGGTCCTCTCGCCGAGCGCGCTCGCGCCGATCGCGATCGAGCGTCTCTCGCGTGAAGTGGTGGCCGTGAGCGACGAGGACGTGCACGCGCTCGCGGACGCGGTGCACGAGCTCGAGACGATGGTGGCGATGCGTCAGCGCGAGGCGGCGATGGGTCAGGCGCAGCGCGTGGAAGAGCTCTCGCGCGGAGCGCGAGACGGCGTCGCGACGCAGCCGACTCTCTCGACGACCATGCTGAGCGGATGTCTCGCCGACGCGTGGGTGCGCTTGCAGAGCGGGCAAGAGGCGGATGCGCGCGCGCGGCTGCTCGCATGTCGCGCCGCCCATCCCGAGGTCGTGGTCGACGCGCACACGACGGCGCCGCCGGTGTACCGGCTCCTGGTCGACGTCGATGCGCGTCTCGCCGCGCGCGCCAGCCACCGCGTGACGATCACGGGCGCGCCCGACGGCTGCGAGATCGTGCTCGACGGACGCGTGGTCGGCACGACGCCCGGCGCGATCGAGAGCGTCGCGGAAGGCGATCACGAGGTGCGGCTGCGTTGCGCCGGTCTCGATCACGGCCGCGTGCATGCGATGAGCGTGGCGGGCGAGGATCGGACGTTCGCGATCGATCCGAGCTTCGATCAAGCGTTGCGCACGAACGAGCGCGCGCGTCTCGTGCTCGCCGATGCGGCCAGCGCGCAGGCGCACCGCGTGGAGTACGGCCTGCGTCTCGCGGCCATCGCCGGCGCGTCCGAGGTGATCCTCGTGACGGCGACGTCGAGCGGTGTGCACGCCGATCGCGTGACGCTGGGTCGAGGCGTGATCGCGAGCGTCGACCTCGCGTCCGCGGACGACGCGACGCGCGCGGCGCGCACCCTGGCCAGACGTGGCTCGGCATCTTCGGAGGAGCCGGAAGCCGACACGACGCCCGCCGCATCGGGATCGTCCGTCGACGCGGTGGTGATCGTCGGCGGTATCGCCGGAGCCGCTGGCGTCGTCATGGTCGGCGTGGGCTGGGGCTACTACGGCGAGTGGTCGCGCGTCTCCGACGCACGACATGGTCTCGATCCGACGACGCTCCTCGCGATCAACTTCGAAGCGCAGCGCGAGTACTACGCCCCGCTCGTTCTAGGGCTCGGTCTCGGCGGCGCGGGGCTCGCGGCGATCAGCGTCCCGTTCTGGCTGCCGCCCGAGCACGACGTGCCGTGGTGGTCGTGGTTGATCGGGGGCGGCGGCGTCGCGCTCATGGGCACGGGCATCGCGCTCGCGGCGATCGACGGCCCGGGCAACGACACACTGCTGATGGGCGAGATGTTCATGGCGAGCAGCGCGATGTTCCTCGCGATCCCGACGACCCATCTGTTCCGACTCGCGTTCGGCCCGCTCGCGCCCGCGGTCACCGTCGATGCCAGTAGCACGCACGCGAGCTTGGTCCTGCGCGGAACGTTCTGAATCGCTACCATCGCGGAATGGAGCTGGAAGAACGGATCGAACGGTTCGAGCGCGACGGCTACGTCATCCTCGAGAACGCGATCGATCGCGCACGGATCGCCGCGCTGATCGATGCGCTCGCACCCTACGAGGCCGCGGTCCCCAAGGGTCGCAACGACTTCGAAGGTCGGCAGACGCGTCGCGTGTACAGCTTGGCCGGCAAGGGCGAAGCATTCCTCCAGCTCGCCGAGCATCCGGCGGTGGTGGCGATGCTCGATCGCCTCTTGATGCCGAACTGGCTCCTCTCGAACCTGCAGTCGATTCGGATCTTCCCGCGCGAGACGCCGCAGCCCTGGCACGCAGACGACACCTTCTATCCTCTGCCGCGCCCGCGCTCGACGCGTCTGGCCGTCTCGACGATCTGGGCGCTCGAAGACTTCACCGCGGAGAACGGGGCCACCGAGCTCGCGCCGGGAAGTCATCGCTGGGCCTACGATCGACCGACCGCCGATACGAAGACGATGCAGGCGATCATGCCGGCGGGCTCGGTGATCGTGTTCGACGGAGCGCTCTGGCATCGCGGCGGTCTCAACCGCACCGAGGCGCAGACGCGGCTCGCGATCAGTCCGCAGTACTGCCAGCCGTGGCTGCGCCCGCAGGAGTCGATGCTCCTGATCGCGCCGCCCGCGCTCGCGCGATCGATGTCGCCGCGCGCTCGCACGATGCTCGGCTACAACATCCATCCGCCCTTCGTCGGCCAGGTCGACGGCATGCACCCTCTGCGTCTGGTCGATCCGGACTACGCGATGCACAAGACCGGCGACGACGCGATCGCCGATCGCGTGCTCGCCGAGCCGAAGGCCGTGATGTAGCCATTGACCGTGCGCGCACGACGTGAGCTTCTTTCGCGCATGCAGTACCTGCGGCTCTCGGCTCTCGTCTGTTCCACGACCCTCGCGCTCTCGGCATGCAGCTCGATCGCGGCCGCTCCCGAGGACGTCGTGTACGGCGTCGACGATCGCGTCGAGGTCTACGAGACGACGAGCAACGTGCATCGCGCCATCGCCGAGTCCGCCGTCGCCATGCAGGTCGCGAGCGCGCTGCTGGACGCGTCCAATCCCGCTGACGTGCAGATCCACTCGATGAGCACGGTCGGCGCCGACGACATGCTCTGCGCCGGGGAGCGCTTCGCCGACCAGCCCGACCCGGGCGACTGCTCCGGCACGCTGATCGACACGCGCCACATCCTCACCGCGGGTCACTGCGTCTCGCGTTGCAGCGCAAACGAGTCGTGGGTGCTCGGCTACCGCTACGTCTCGGCCGGCACGCTCGCGACGCTCACCAGCGACGACGTGTATCGGTGCGCGAGCATCGTCACGCGCAGGGTCACCGGGAGCTCGGGCGACTACGCCGTGATCGCGCTCGACCGCGAGGTCGTCGGGCACACGCCGGCCGTCGTGGATCGCACGCATCCGCTCCCCGTGGGCACCAGCCTCACGCTGATCGGACATCCCGAGGGCATGCCGATGAAGATCGCGGGCGGCGCGCACGTGGTGACGGCCAGCACCGCGACGTTCACGGCGACGGTCGACGCGTTCGCGGGCAACTCGGGCTCGGGCGCGTTCGACGACTCCGGCCACGTCGTCGGCATCCTCGACTCCGGCAACGACGACTACGTGATGAACGGCAGCTGCTTCGTCGTGAACGTGATCGACGAGAGCTCGGGGCAAGGCGAGTCGCTCACGGCCATCGACACGGCCATGACCGCGTTCTGTGCGACGGCCGACGGAGCGGCATCGCCCGTCTGCGCGGGCGTGGTGACTGACGGCGGCACGCCGGGGAGCGATGCAGGCACACGAACGATCGACGGCGGGGCGGTGATCGATGGCGGCGCGGTGATCGATGGTGGAGTGATCGACGGCGGCGGATCACCGACGCCCTCGAGCGGCGGCTGCGGATGCATGCTCGCGCGGCCGCGCTCGCACGGTCTCGCGTCGGCGTCGATCGCGGGCCTCGCGCTCGCGCTCGTCGCGCGCCGTCGTCGGCGCTGATTCGGAGCTCACTGCGTGAGCGGGATGTCTCGCTCGCGCAGCGGCGCGCGTACCTTGTCTTCCATCGCGCGTTCCGCGGCCGCGTAGTACGCGTCCGAGCGCATCCAGCCGAGCGTGTCGCCGCTCGCGTCGAAGTCGGCGGGACGCCCCGCGCGCGCCTTCGCCCACGAGCTCTTCACCGACGCGATGCCGCGATCGGCGGCCGCGCCCACGGCGGCGATCGCGGTGGCGTCCATGCGCGACACGGCCCAGTCGAGGAACGTGAAGCCGAACTGACCGTGCGCGGCCTCGTCCTTCACGATGCGGCCGAGGATCGCCTTCGGCAGCGGCTGCACGCACGCCTTCCACGTCCCGTGCAGCAGCGGGATCGAGAGCGACTCGCCCACGCAGTAGAAGCGCACGATCATGTCGGCGGCGCGCGTGAGCGGTGGCAAGCCCTCCGGTGCATCGACGATCATGTCTTCTGGATCGTGACGGAGGTCGGCCGCGCCTCCGAGCTCCATCGCCATGCGTGCCGCGAGCTCCACGTGCACCATCTCGTCGAGTGGGAAGCGCGTCGAGAGCGCGATCAGATCGACCGGCACGCGCGCCTCGATCATCGCCTGCAGCGCCATCGCGCAGGCAAGCCCCGTCCGGTGCTCTTGGAACGCGGCGCCCGTCCACGCGATGCGCGCGTCGTTCAGCGCCCGCGCGGAGAGCGCGCTCGGATCGAACGAGCCCCACGGCATGCGCTCGACCTCCGGCCGCATCTTTCGATAGCGGCGCTCCACGCCCTCGCCGTAGAGCGAGAGCTCGAAGCGCTCAATGGCCGCCATCGGCGCCGGTGTCGGGCGGAGCGGTGGCCGCGTCGACCCCAGCATCCGGAGTCACGACGGAGAGGTTGCCGCTGACGATGCTCGTGTCCGGCTGACCCGCATCGGGGGCAGGCCCGGTGTCGAGCGCGGCGAGGTTGCCGCTGACGGGGCTGCCGCACCCCGCCATCAGCGTGACCGTGGCGGCGGCGGTGACGATTAGGAGCGGCTTGCCTCTCACGATTCGGCGCATTCGTCTCCTGTTAGCGAGAGTCGCGCCAACGATATCCAGACGCAAGCTGTGCCACTCTCCGTGGAACGAGACCTGCTGGCGCGGAACGCGGAGAATCAGCCATGCGCGCGATCCTGATCGGGGCGGACTTCGAAGAGAACCTGGGGATGGGCATCCTCGCGTCGTGCCTCGAGCGCGCCGGGCACGAAGCGAAGATCCTGCCGTTCAACGTAGCGAAGGACACCGAGCCGCTCGTCACGCGCCTCGTGGCGGAGGCGCCCGATCTCGTCGGGCTCTCGATCCAGTTCCAGCATCGCGCGCACGAGTTCCTCGGGCTCTCGCGTGCGCTGCGTCGCGCGGGCTATCGCGGGCACGTCACGAGCGGCGCGCAGTTCCCGACGCTCGCGTTCCGCGAAGTGCTCGAGGGCGACTTCGGCGTCGACTCGGTCGTGCTGCACGACGGCGAAGAGACGCTCGTCGATCTCGTGCGTGCGCTCGAGCATGGCGCGCCGATCCAAGACGTCGCCGGTCTCGCGCTGCTCGGCCACGACGGCGTCGCGTTCCGCACCGGCGAGCGCCGCATGCCCGACGAGCTCGACGCGATCCCCTTCGCGCAGCGCTATCGCCCGCACAACAAGCACATGGGCGTGCCGTTCATCCCGCTCGTCGGCGGGCGCGGCTGCTGGAGCAAGTGCAGCTATTGCTCGATCGTCGCGTTCTACCGCGACGGTCGAGAGCACGGCGGCGGGCGTCTCTTCCGTCTGCGCTCGCCCGAGAACGTCGCGCAAGAGATGGCGCTGCTCTGGCACCGCGCGGGCGGGCCCAGCATCTTCTGTTTCCACGACGACAACTTCACGCTGCCTTCGCCGGCGCAGACGCTCGAGCGTGTGAAGGCGATCCGCGACGCGCTCGACGAGTACGGCGTCGGCACGATCGGCATCGTCGGCAAGGCGCGCCCCGACACGATCACGCCCGAGCTCGCGACTGGCCTGGCCGAGCTCGGCGTCATCCGTCTCTACGTCGGCGTCGAGAACGCGTCGCAAGCCGGCGGCGACAACCTGCGGCGCGGCACGCAGCAGAAGCACGTGCGCGAGGCGCTCAAGAGCTGCCGCGAGGCGGGCATCTTCAACTGCTACAACCTGCTGATCTTCGAGCCCAAGAGCACGCTCGATCACGCGCGACAGAACGCCGAGTTCATCCGCGACCACGCCGATCATCCGGTGAACTTCTGCCGCGCCGAGCCCTATCACGGCACGCCGCTGCATCTCGAGCTCGCACGCGAGCAGGATCTCGGCGGCAGCTATCTCGGATGGAACTACCGCATCGAGGACGACCCGGCCGAGCTGCTCTTCCGCGTGTGCTCGGCCGCGTTCCGCGAGCGCAACTTCGCGCCGCGCGGTGTCGCCAATCGTTACATGGGCCTCGGCTACGCCGGCAACGTGCTGCGTCGTTTCTATCCGGGAACGAAGGCCGAGCGACTGCGCGATCGTGCGCGGATGCTGACGCGCGCGATCTCGCTCGACAGCTACGAGCACTTCTCGCGCGCGATCGAGATGGTCGAGACCGTGGGCGCGAAGGACCCGAGCAAGCTCGAGGGACTGACCGCGCGTCTGGCGCTCGACGTGTCGGCGCAGGATCGGAAGTGGCATGCGGCGCTCGACGATCTCTACGGCGAGATGGCCGCGCTGACGGACGAGCCGCGCGAGCGCGAGCGTCCGCGACCGAGCGCGAAGCTCTCCAAGCTCGCCCGCACCATGACGCTCGGCGCGTCGGTCGCGGCCGTCGCGACGGCGACACCCGGTTGCTATCTCGTACACGAGCGCACGGGCGGCTCGGACCACGACTCGGGGATGGTCGTGGATCCGGTGCCGATCGACGCGGGTCGCGATGCCGGCCATCCCGACTCCGGCTTCGTCGTCGATCCGGCTCCGATCGATGCCGGCGTCGACGCGGGCTTCGTGGTCGACCCACCGCCGCCCGATGCCGGCATCGACATGGGCCTCTTCGAGGTCGCTCCGTCGCCGCTCGATGGGCGAGGAAACCTGGAGAAGCTGCGCGATCCGTCGGCGCCGACGCTGCGCGATCCGGCCGTCCCGGGCAGCGATCGTCTGGCAGAGGCCGAGGACGACGAAGCGTACCTTCCTTCTGGTGCGCTCAAGCGACGTCTACGTCTCGTCGATCAGTGGCGCGACAGCGCGCCGCGCGATGCCGTGCGCACGGTCGATCTTCCGCTCAGTGCGCCTCCCGTTCCCGAGCTGCGCGCGCAGCGAGAGGGTGAGCTCGTGCGGGTGACGATCGTCGGCGTGCGCGAGTCGTTCGGCACGCGCTGGGAAGCGGAGGGCGCGATCGAAGGTGATGGCCCGAGCATCGCTTGGCATCCGGCGAGCGCCGAAGATCAGCTCGCCGTCGCCGTGCGCACCCGCGGCGGCGTCGCCGTCGTCACGCTCCGCGCTTCGAGCGTCTGACGCTCTACTCCACACCCTCGACGGCGAGGATTCGATGCGAAGGTCGCGGAACGTGTGGACGTCGAACGCTTGCGCAGGCAAACATCGAACGATGCGGGTGACCGTCGTGTGTGTCGTCGCCATGGCTGCCAGTGGGTGCGTGCTCTCTCGCGCCGCGCTCGGAGGCGCGACCAACGAAGCGGGCAGCGTCGATGCCGCGATGTTCGTGGACGCGTTCTCGGCGATCGATGCGGATGCGGCCCGCGATCCCGACGCGTTCGTCGGGGACGACACCGGCGTCGACGGCGGCACGGATGCGTTCGTCTCGCCGGATGGAGGGACGGATGCCGGCCGCGACGCCGGCATGGACGCGGGACCGCCGTGCACGCCCGTCGCCGAGGCATGCAATCTCTACGACGACGACTGCGACGGACACGTGGACGAGACCGCGTGCGGCGGCTGCGAGGCGCGAGAGCACGCCGGGCACGTCTACCAGCTCTGTCCCTCAGCGACGGGCTTCCAAGCGTGGGGCAACTGCACGACGCTCGGGTACGGCTACGACTTGATCGTCTTGAACGATCCCGCGGAGGCCGACTTCCTCACGTCGTGGACGGGCGCGGAGCAGATCGACATCGGCCTGAACGACTTCCGCGTCGACGGCACGTTCGTGTGGGCCGATGGCAGGCCCGATGATCTGCATCTGTGGCGCACCACGGGGACGCCCGAGCCCAACGGGGGCACCAACGAGAACTGCGTGTTCACGGCCAGTGGCTTCTGGTTCGACAACGGCTGCGCGAACGCGGGTCGCTACGTCTGCGAGGGCGTGGCTCTCACGAGCGCGCCGCCGGCCGGAACGACCGAGACGTGCAACGGCCGCGACGACGACCGCAACGGGCCCATCGACGAGGGCGTGTGCCCCTGCGCGACACGCGTCTTCGATCACCACGTCTATCAGACGTGCACGACCGGCCATCACTGGGACACGGCGCAAGGAAACTGCGACGCCAATGGCTACACGATGAGCGTGATCGACTCGCTCGGCGAAGCGCAGGGAGTCGGCAGCATGATCGATGGATGGATCGGCCTGAACGATCGCGCGATGGAGAATCACTTCGTCTACGAGAGCGCGCCGAGCGTCGAGATCTCGATCGGCAACGCGGCGCAGGGCGGCCACTTCGTGGGCTGGAACGCGGGAGAGCCGAACGACTCGGGCATCGGGGCGCACACCGAGAACTGCGTGACCCAGGCGAGCAACGGTGGATGGAACGACACGGACTGCAACGACACTCGCAACTACACGTGCGAGCGCGCGATCGTGCCGTGAGCCGCCGCGCGAGCCTGCCCCTCCTGATCGCCGTCACGCTCGTGACGTTCACGGGCCTGTCGCGATCCGATGCGCAGGCGCTCCCGGATGCCGCGCGCGAGCGGTTGATGCGCGTGCTCGCTCGAAGCGTCGTCGATCTGCTCGTCGGCACCGATGGGACGGCCACGGGCTTCTTCGTCGCGCCCAGCGGCTGGGTCGTCACGAGCGCCGCGGTCACGCACGAGGGGCCAGCGCGCATCCGCTTCGCGAGCGGGACGATCCGTTCGTCGCACGTCGTGCGCGTCGACGAAGATCACGGCCTGGCGATCCTCGCTGCCGAAGGCCCGCCGCCGGTGCCGGGGCTCTCGCTCGGCGATACGATCCCGATCCACGTAGGAACATCGCTCTTCGTCTTTCGCGCGCCGGCCGGCGTCCACGGCACGCTCGTCGCCGGCCACGTACGCTCGCGGCTACCGGTCTCTCCGCTCGCGGGCCCGCTCACGCGCGACGTGATCGAGATGGAGCCTGGATCGGGCAGCGGGAGCGAAGGCGCGCCGGTCGTCGACCGTACGGGCGCGGTGCTCGGCGTCATCGCCGGTGGCTCGGACGACGTCGAGCACGTCATCCCTTCGAGGTACGTGCGCGATCTGATCGCGAGCTTGCCGTGAAGCGAGGTCAATTGATCTGGCGCACGCGGCCTTCCCAGTAGGGCGCGCGCAGCAGGAACTTCTGGAGCTTGCCGGTCGCCGTGCGGGCGAGCTCGGGGCGCAGCTCGACCGAGGTCGGGCACTTGTAGTGCGCGAGCATCGATCGACAGTGCGCGATCAGGTCGTGCTCGCTCACCTTCGCGTCCACGCGCAGCACGACGAGCGCCTTCACCGTCTCGCCCCACTTCTCGTGCGGCACGCCGATCACGGCGACCTCCGCGACCTGCGGGTGCGATGCGAGGCAGTCCTCGACCTCGATCGACGACACGTTCTCGCCGCCGGTGATGATCACGTCCTTCTTGCGATCGGAGATCGCGATGTAGCCCTCCGCGTCGCGCGTGCCGCCATCGCCCGTGTGGAACCATCCGTCGCGAAGCGCGGTGGCGCTCGCGGCCTCGTCGTTCCAGTAGCCGTCCATCACCACGTTGCTGCGCGCGAGGATCTCTCCCTGGGCGTCGACCTCCACCTCGGCGCCGATCGCGGGCGCGCCCGCGCGACCGAGGCGGGTGGCCCGCTCGGACGCCGAGAGCGCGTCGTACTCGGCACGACGGCGGTTCATCGTGAGGAACGGTGAGGTCTCGGTGAGGCCGTAGATCTGGATGAATTCCCAGCCGAGCTCCGTCTCGACGCGCTCGATCGTGCGCGTCGGCGGCGGCGCGCCCGCGACGATGATGCGCGTCTTGCCTGCCCCCGGGATGGGGCCGTTCCACTTCGCCGCCGCATCGAGGATCGCCGCGACGACCGCGGGCGCGCCGCACATCAGCGTCACGCCGTGCCCTTCCACGCGCCGCAGGATCTCCGCGCCGTCGACCTTGCGCAGCACGACCTGCGTGCTGCCCATGCCCGCGAGCGTGAACGGCATGCCCCAACCGTTCGCGTGGAACGTCGGCAGCACGTGCAGATACGTGTCGCGATCGCTCACTCCCGCGTGCCAGCCGAACGTCGTCGCGTTGATCCACAGGTTGCGATGCGTGAGCCGCACGCCCTTGGGGCGTGCCGTCGTGCCGCTCGTGTAGTTGAGCGTCGCGGTGCTCGCCTCGTCGATCGCGATCGACTGCGGCGTTGCTTCGTGCAGGAAGAGCGCGTGATCGGCGGCCTCGTCGAGCGTGAACCGATGCTCCACGGGCATCTCCGCGCACGCGCGCTCGAGCTCCGGATCGACGAGCAGCACGCGCGCGCCCGAGTGCTCGAGGATGTAGGTGATCTCGTGCGGATGGAGCCGGAAGTTGATCGGCACCAGGATCCGGCCCGCGTCACACACGCCGTGCAGCGCGGCGACGAAGCGCGCGGCGTTGTGCGAGACGATCGCGACGCGCTCGCCGGCGCCCACGCCCAGCGCATCGAGCCCGGCACCGACGGATCGCGCGCGTGCGGCGAGCGCTCGATACGAGATCGCGCCCCAGCTCGAGGCGCGATCGGGCTCGTCGATCAGCGCGATGCGATCGCCGTAGACGCTCTCGGCGCGGCGCAGGAAGTCACGGGTCGTCAGCGGGACGTGCATGCGGCGATTGTCTCACGGCTCGGTCGGTCGACGCTTGCAGCTGCGCGCGCCGTGCATCATCTTCCGTTCGTCATGACGTCGATCTTCGCGAGCGCCTTCACCTGACGCCACGCCGCCTCCTCCGCGAGGCAGGCGAACGGCTCGGTGCGTGCTCGAGAACGAAGAAAGGACGATGACAACATGGCAATCGTGGTGGAGATCCGTGCGGCCGAAGGCGGCGACGATGCGAAGGCGTTGGTGAGCGAGCAGCTCTCGATCTATCTGCGCGTGGCGGCGCGGAGAGGTCTTTGACGCCGAGCTCGTCGAGCAGCGGCGCGGCTACGTGCTCTTGCGCGTCTCCGGTCGCGATGCACTGAGCGTGTTCGAGGGCGAGAGCGGCGGCCATCGCTGGCAGCGCGTTCCACCCAACGACAAGCGCGGTCGCGTGCAGACGAGCACCATCACGGTGGTCGTCCTGCCCGAGCCCACACCGGTCGAGGTGCGCGTCGATCCGCGCGATCTCGAGTGGTCGACGTGCCGCGCGTCGGGCGACGGCGGACAGCACCTGCAGAAGACGGAGAGCGCCGTCCAGCTGCGCCACCGTCCGAGCGGCATCGCGGTGCGATGCGAGAGCGAGCGCTCGCAGCACCAGAATCGGGCGACTGCGATGGCGGTCCTGCGCGCGCGCTTGCATGCGCTCGCGTCGTCGAAGATGCAGGCCGAGCGTGACGCGGCACGGCGCGCGCAGGCCGGCTCCGGTGAGCGCGGCGACAAGCGGCGCACCATCCGCGCGCAGGACGGATGGGTGAACGACCACGTCAGTGGACGTCGATGGGCGTACCGGGACTACGTGCGTGGCATCTGGTAGGGGCCGGTCGGGTTGACGATCGGCCAAAAGCTGCGACGAGGGGGCCACTAGAAAGAGAAGTACCCTCGTGACATTCGCTGAGCTCGGACTCGATCCCGCCATTCTCACTGCCGTCCAGAAGGCCGGATACACGGAGCCCACTCCCATCCAACGGGAGGCGATCCCGCCCATTCTCTTGGGTCGTGACGTGCTCGGCTGCGCGCAGACCGGCACGGGTAAGACCGCGGCGTTCACGCTCCCGATGCTGCAGCGTCTCGATGGCCTGGCGGGCACGGAGCCCAAGCTCCGCGCGCTCGTGCTCACGCCCACGCGTGAGCTGGCCGCGCAGATCGGCGAGAGCTTCGCGACGTACGGCGCGGACATCGACCTCTATCACACGGTGATCTTCGGCGGCGTCAGCGAGAAGGCGCAGATCGCCGAGATGCGCCGCGGTGTCGACGCGCTGATCGCGACGCCCGGCCGTCTGCTCGATCTGATGAACCAGGGCTACGTGAAGCTGGACGACATCGCGGTGTTCGTCCTCGACGAGGCCGACCGCATGCTCGACATGGGCTTCTTGCCCGACGTGAAGCGCGTCATCGCGAAGCTGCCCAAGAAGCGCCAGACGCTCTTCTTCTCCGCGACGATGCCGCCGGACATCCGGCAGCTCGCCGATCAGCTGCTCGTCGATCCGGTGAGCGTGGCGGTGACGCCGGTCTCTTCGACGGTCGAGCGCATCGATCAGCACGTCTTCTTCGTCGACAAAGGCAACAAGCCGCGCCTCTTGATCGACATCCTGAAGAAGGACCCGCGCATCCAGCACACGCTGGTGTTCACGCGCACCAAGCACGGTGCCAATCGCCTGGTCGAGCAGCTCGGCAAGAGCGGGCTGCCGGCGGCGGCGATCCACGGCAACAAGTCGCAGGGCGCGCGCGAGCGAGCGCTCGGTGCGTTCAAGAAGGGCGAGCTTCGTCTGCTCGTCGCGACGGACATCGCGGCGCGCGGCATCGACGTGGACGGCATCTCGCACGTCATCAACTACGACCTTCCGAACGTGCCCGAGACGTACGTGCACCGCATCGGCCGCACGGCGCGCGCGGGCGCGGACGGCATCGCGCTCTCGTTCTGCGACCAAGAGGAGCGCGAGTTCCTCGTCGACATCGAGCGCCTGAGCGGCAAGCACATCCCGCGCGTGCTCGATCACGCGTACGTGACGGGGGCGCCTCCTCCGATGACGGATCTCGCGCGCCGCGGTGGCGGCGGGCCCCGGCCGCAGCAGAGCGGTGGCGGCGGTGGTCGTCCGCAGCACGGCGGTGGGCGTCCGCATCACGGCGGCGGCGGGGGGCGGCGACACGGCGGTGGTCGCGGCGGTGGATCGCACCAGCCTCGTCCGCGCTGATCGTCCGCGCTGATCCTTGCATCGCCACGGGGTCGCGGCGGCGGGTGCGACCCTCTGCCCACGTCCTGGTCCTGAACGACGGGCTGCGGGATGTGTTCAGAGCCTCGCACCCGCCCGACGCGGCCTGCTCCGCACGAGCATCTCAACGGTCGAGGCTCGCAACGAAAGCTGCCACTCGCTCGGGGTGCTGCGCGATCCCTTGCGGTAGCGACGGGCCCACGGCCCACAGCAGCAGACACGCGATCACCAAGAGCGCTGCGCTCAGCGGGGACACCTCTCGAGCCTCGAGATCGCTCATGGCTCGGTGCTGAGCAAGTCGCGCGCCGTTCTCGGATACGATGCTCCCATGCGTCGCATCACCCTCGCGCTCGTCCTCGTTCTGTCGGGCTGCGATGCAGCGAGCGTCGTGAGCGACGATGGATCCGTCGATGCCGCGCGCGCGATCGATGCGGCGCATGTCGACGGTGCGAGCCCGGATGCTGTCTCCGTCTCCGACACGGGCGTGCGGAATCCCGACACGGATGCTGCCGAAGACGCAGCCACCGATCCCGACGCCGGTGATCCGCCCGGCACGTGGCGCAGCGTGTACTTCCCGCGCGGATGGACGCCCGTGCACGCCGGCGGAATGGCCGACGCGCAAGGTCGATTCCTCCCCGACTTCTCGTACGCCGGATACCACTTCGGCGAGCGACGCCCGCCCGTCGGCGCTGCGCTCGGCACGGTCCACGAGGTCCCCGCCGCGCTCGGCAACGGCACCACCGATGCGACCGCCGGTATCCAAGCCGTGATCAACGCGACCTGCACCGCGGGCGGCGGCGTCGTGCATCTGCCGGCGGGCACCTATCGCCTCACGCTCCCGACCGCGACGTCGACGACCGTGCTGAGCATCGGGTGCTCGCACTTCGTCCTGCGCGGCGACGGAGCGACCAGCCGCCTTCTCTTCGACGATCCGCACCGCGCGCGCGGCGTCGACGTGATCGCCGTTCGTGGCCCCGGTACGATCTACGACGGGACGAGCACCACCACGTGGCGCCTCGCCGCCGATCTGCCCGTCGAGACGCGCACGCTCACGCTCGCGAGCGATCCGAGCTTCCACGTCGGCGACGTGATCGTCGTCCGCAACGACACGACCGAAGCGTTCCGCGTCGATCACCGCATGGATCAGGCGACCTCCGGACAGGTTGGGCTCTGGCCTGCCGACAGCGGCGGCTTCCGCGGCATCTTCTATCTACGCACCGTCACCGCGATCAGCGGTCGCGCCGTCACCGTCGATGCGCCGCTCCGTTATCCGCTCCGCACGCGCGACAACGCGCGCGTCTATCTCGCGCCGGCGCTCCTCACCGAGGTCGGCCTCGAGTCGTTCGCGATCGGCATGACCGAGAACCTCACCACCATCGGCGGCACCGAGGACTCTCACGAGGACGACTGGATGGTCGCCGGTACGACTGGCTACGAGGTCCACGGCTCGCGCGCCATCGAGCTCGAGCGCGTGCGCGACGCGTGGGTGTGGGACGTCGACAGCTTCGCGCCCGCGGGCAACACGACCGGCGCGCATCTGCTGTCCAACGGCATCACGCTCTCGCCCGGCAGCACGCGCGTCACGGTGGCCGAGTGCGATCTCGGTCGCGCCGAGTACCGCGGCGGCGGCGGCAACGGCTACCTGTTCCCACTGCTCGGCAACGACGCGCTCGTGCGCGACTGCACGGCGACGAACGCGCGTCACGGCTTCATCATCAACAACCCGAGCAGCGGCAACGTCTTCCGCGACGATGTCATCCACACGTCGCGCTACACCGACGACAGCCATCGCTTCCTCGCGCACGCGAACCTCTACGACCGCATCGACCTCGACTCGGGCTGGCTGAGCGCCGTCAACCGCGGCACGACGAGCACGGGCGCGGGCTTCACCTCGACAGAGCATGTGTTCTGGGGAACGCACGTCACCGCGATCCATCCGACCGCGCGCGGCTGCGCGATCGAGAGCGCGCAATGGGGCTACGGCTATCTGATCGGATCGAGCGGCGCGCACGGCGCGATGCCGCACCTGTGCGGGGCGAGCTTCACCAACAGCACGTGGGCCGCGCTCGATCAGGGCGCGCCGAGCGACGTCGTCGAGGGCGAGGACATGGCCGATACGCTGTTTCCCCACTCGCTCCATCAAGCGATGTTGGATCTACGCTGCGCGCGCGACGGATTGACGTGTACGTGGTGAGACGTCGCCGATAGCCGCTATCATCCCGCGCGATGGCGCATCGGGGATGGTGGCTGGGGCTCGCGATATCGACTCTCTCCGTCGGCGCTACGGTGTCCGCGCAATCGGCGGAGCTCGTTCCTCCGGTCACCGAAGCGCAGCCACCAGCGCCCGTCGTGGCGTCGCCCGCGACCTCGGCCCTTCCGAGCGCGCTCCGCATGCGTCTCTCCGCGGATGCGCCGACGCTGCATGCGGATCGCTACCGATTGCAGAACGGTCTGGAGGTGGTCCTCGATCCCACCGGTGAAGACACGATCACCGTGTCCGTCACCTATCACGTGGGAGCGAGCGTCCAGCCGCCCGGATGGACCGGCCTCGCGCACCTCGGTGAGCACGCCATGTTCGAAGGATCCGCGCACGCGAGATCGCAGTTCGTCGACGAGCTCGATGCGCTCGGCGTCACGAGCGTGAACGCGGTGACCTACCGCGACCGCACCCAGTACTACGAGGTGCTGCCACGCGAGCATCTCGAGCGGGTGCTGTTTCTCGAGGCCGACCGCATGGCGTTCCTTCTCGCGCAGCTCGACCAACAGCACCTCGACACCCAGCGCGAGGTCATCCTCCGTGAGCGCGAAGAGCGCGTCGATCTCGGAGGGCTCGGCCTCGTGCCGGGCCTCATCGCCGGCGTGCTCTACACGGCGCCTGGTCATCCTTACGCCGATCTCTTCGAGCATCGGGAGGATCTCGAAGCGCTGCGCCTGCCCGACGTGCAGTGGTACCTCTCGACCTACTACGGGCCCGAGAACGCCACGCTGGTCGTCACCGGAGGCATCGACGTCGAGCTCACGCGCGCGCTCGTCGAGCGATGGTTCGGTCCGATCCGACGGGTCGGAACGCCGCCGGCGCCTCTCTCGCGCCCCGAAGTAGTGCCGGTCCCGGTCGAGCGGCGTCTCGTGGTGGAAGCGCACGTTCGTCGCGATCAGCTGCGCGTCATCTGGGCGACGCCCCCCTACGGCACACCCGAGCACGCGGCGCTCGAGCTGCTCGCCCAGTATCTCGCGCGGCGCTTGCGGACCACGCTCGTCGATGGGTCCGATGCGACGGCGCTCAGCGTGAACGAACAGGACTTCGAGCTCGTCTCGGAGATGGAGGTCGTCGTCACGACGGGCCGCCGCGTCGGAACGCTCGTCGCGCTGCAGGCCGTGGACGCCGAGCTCGCCGCGTTGGAGGCGCATCCGCTCGACTCACACGAGCTCGCGCGTTTGGTGCGCGGGCACGTCGCGGCGCGGATCGAGAGTCTCGAGTCGGGCGTGGAGCGCGCCACGCTGATGGGCATCCGCGCGCGCTCGGCGCCCGACGAGCACTGGTCGCTCGCATGGGACGTCGAGCGTTGGATGGCCGTGACACCGCAGGCGCTGAGCGCGGCGGCGCACACATGGCTCTCGCCGCATCACCGACTCGTCCTCTCGCTGGCGGCGCGTCGCGAAGCGCCATGGGATGGTCGCGTGGTCGTGGATCTCTCGCTCGGTCCCGATGGAGAGGAGCTGCCGAGATGAAGGCGCTCGTCTGCGCCGTGGTGCTCCTCGCCCTCGCGCCCGGCTGTGCGAGCCGCACGCGCCTGCCCCTCCCGCTGCCGCCCAGCGTGCTGGTCGCCACGCCCGAAGAGGCGTTCCTCCATCCACCGGACTCGCAGCCTCCGACCGGTATCCCCGAAGCTCCGACGGTCGAGACGCGCACGCTCGGCAACGGGATGCAGCTGGTGTTCGTGCGGCGCGCGAGCCTGCCGTTGATGGCGGTGCGCTTCGCATGTCGCGCGAGCGGCTCTCAGGATCGAGGCGTGCGTCCCGGCGTGGACGCGCTGCTCGGTCGCGTGCTCGGTCAGCTCGGCCACCTTCGAGCGCCCACGCTCTCGGGCACGCAGGAGCCCGAAGTCGACGTCCTCTCCGGCGGCGTGGAGATCAGCTCGTCCGGCCCGAGCAGTGCCTTCCGCACGACCATCGATGCGATCGCCAGCATGGCGCGAGAGCCCGGGTACACGATCGAGGTGCTCGCGCCGTTGCGCCACGTGCTGCTCGAGACGATCGCGGGCGCGTCTCGTGGGTCGTCCTACATGTTCGGCGTGCACGAGCGCGAGATGATCTTCGGGCCGAGCGATCCGCGCGCGGGCACGTGGTGGGGCACGGCCCCCGAGTTCGGTCGCATCCATCCCGAGGATCTCGCCGCCCGACATGCACAGCTCTTCACGCCGTCGCAGAGCGCGCTCGTCGTGGTGGGCGATCTCGAGATCGAGAGCGTCGAGCGCGTGGTCCGCGAGGCGTTCGAAGGATGGGCGTCCGCGCCCGTTCCGATGACGCATCTCGGGCCGGCGGCGTTTCCCGTGCCTCACGCGCGGCTGCACGCGATCCCGGCGGGGGGTGACGAGTCGATTCTCTCGCTCCGCGAGCACGCGCCGCCACGGAGCGATCCGGATCGACCGGCCTTCGACGTCGTCACCGCGCTGCTCGGAGGCATGTTCAGCGCCCGCATCAACCACGTCCTGCGCGAGGAGCAGGGGCACACGTACGGCATCCACGCGCGCGTCTCGGACTATCGGTCGTACTCGGCGCTCGAGATCGATCTCGCGGTGCCCGGACGACACATGCACTCGTCGGCGTTGATGATGATCTCGGAGCTCGGCCGCGTGTCTCGCGCCGCGGACATCGATCCGCACGAGCTCGAGACCGCGCGCGCGAGCGCTCTGGCCGAGTACCGCAATCGCTTTCTCACGAACGGCGCGACCGCGACGACGCTCTCGGGGTTGTTCCTCCGTGATCAGACGCTCGAGTCGCTCCTCGCCCGCGCACGCGCGGTCGAGACGGTGACGGCAGAGGACGTCGCGGGCGCCGCGCAGCGCTGGCTCCGCGTCGAGGCGGCTCCGATCCTCGTCATGGGTCCGTACCGCAATCTCGCGGGCAACCTGCACGACATCCCAGGTGGCGGAGAGCTCGTCGTCTGGCGCTGGTGACCGGCGTATGCTCCGGCGGTGGACGCGATCGTCGGCTTGCCTGCTCGCACGTGGGAGACTGCGCGAGGCTCGATCGCGACCTGGGCGCCGGCCCGCGGCATGTTCGTCACGCGCGTGATCGGGCACGTCGACGCCGAGATCGCGGGCCGCATGATCTCCGGTGGCAACGACGTCGTCGCGCGCGATGGCAAGCTCATCGGCTTCCACGACTGGTCGGGCGTGACGAGCTACGACTCCGCATGCCGGCAGCAGCTCACCCAGTGGGGGTTCGACATCCGGAACGACGTGGAGCGCGTGCACTTCCTCGTCACGAACAAGCTCGTGCGGATGGGCGTCAGCGTCGCTTCGATCGTGCTGCTCGGCATGCTGGTCGCGCACGACGATGCGGTCACCTTCGAGACGCAGCTCGCGAGCGAGATCGAGAAGCGGAAGATCGCGCCGCGACCCCGCCGTTCGAGCGGGTTCGGCAGCAACAAGCTCTGAGCGAGCTGACGTATCCTCTCCGCCCAACCGGAGAAACGTCATGCCGCTCGATTCCTACATCACGCTCGGTCGCTCGGGCCTCCGCGTCAGTCCTTTCTGTCTCGGTGCGATGACGTTCGGCGAAGCGTTCGGCTTCGGCTCGAGCGTCGAGGTCTCGCAGCGGGTGATGGATCGGTTCCTCGAGCGAGGTGGCAACTTCATCGACACCGCGAACATGTACACGCGCGGCCACTCGGAGAAGATCATCGGCGATCACATCGGGCGCACGCCGAGCAAGCGCGATCGCACCGTCATCGCCACGAAGTTCTTCGGCAACCTCTACGGCGGCGATCCCAACGGCGGCGGTGCGGGCCGCAAATCGCTCGTCGCCGCGTGCGAGCAATCGCTGCGGCGCCTGCAGACGGACTACATCGATCTCTACTGGATGCACTGCTGGGACGTGAACACGCCCATCGAAGAGACGATGCGTGCGCTCGACGATCTCGTGCGCGCCGGCAAGGTGCGCTACGTCGGCTTCTCCGACACGCCGGCGTGGAAGGTGAGCGAGGCGCAGACGATCGCGCGCTTCCGCGGCTGGTCGCCGCTCATCGCGCTGCAGATCGAGTACTCGTTGATCGAGCGCACCGTCGAGGGCGATCTCGTCCCGATGGCGATCGAGCACGGCCTCGGCGTCACACCGTGGTCGCCGCTGAAGTCGGGCGTGCTGAGCGGCAAGTACACGCGCGAGAACCAGGGCAAGCACAAGACCGATCGCGCGATGTTCCTCGGCGGGCTGCTCGATCAGAGCCGCACGTACGACATCATCGAGGCGGTCGCCGCGGTCGCGAAGGAGCGCGGCACGACGCCAGCGCGCGTCGCGCTCGCGTGGGTGCAGGGCAAGCCGGGCGTGGCCTCGACGATCCTCGGTGCACGCACGGTCGAGCAGCTCGACGACAACCTCGATGCGCTCGCGGTGAGGCTGAGCGCGAGCGATCGCGACAAGCTCGATGCCGTCAGCAAGCCCACGCTGAACTTCCCGGCGGCGTTCGTGGCCCGTGCGGGCGCGTTCATGCACGCCGGCATCACGGTGAACGGCGTCAGCCCGCCGCCGAGCCCGATGACGCCGAAGAACGACTCGGAGAGATACTGAGAAGTCGCGCGCAGCTCGTCTTGGCCATCGTCGCCACCGACACGACGTTCGAGCGTCGCGAGGTGCGCGGCGAGGTCGTCTTCGTCGGCCGCTGCATCCACTGCGGCTCGCACCTGACGATCGGCGCGCGTGGCGAGACCTACGGCGCGACCATCGAGCACATCGAGCCCCGCACACACGGCGGGACCGATGCGCTCGACAACGTCGCGCTCGCCTGCGCGCGCTGCAACCAGCAGAAGGGCGCGCGCCTGGACGTCCGGCGCCGAACCGATGCGACGCTGAGCGACGTGATCGAGACTTTGAAGCGCCGACGCCGCGAGCGCTGGCGCGAGCCCACGTGACAGGCAGCGGCCGAGCGCGGTGACGGACACGGGGCTCGGCAACCGCGACGAGGCGACGTAGTCTGACGCCGCATGTCCCCGCGTCTTCGTACCGCGCTCGTCTGGATCTTCCTCGTTCTCGTCTTCTTCGGCGCCTACTCGCTGCTGTCGAACGACGAGCCGGCGGCCGTGCACGCTTCGGCCGATGCGTTCTACGCCGATCTCGACGCTCATCGGATCGCCCAGGTCAGCATCGATCGCGAGAATCACATCTACGCGCATCGAGGCGACGGGAGCGAGTATCGCGTCGACGGCCTCAGCTACACCGAGCCACTCTCCGAGCGTTTCGCTCGCGACGACGTACAGGTCGCCTGGCACGAGGAGAGCGACGCCGGCTCGAGCACGTTCCCGTTGATCATCGTCGGCGTCTTGGTGTTGGTGCTCGCGGCGTTCGTCTTCGTCCTGCGGCGCATCCAAGGCCAGGGCGTGCTCGCCCTGCGCAAGACGACCGCGCGTCTGGTGAGTCAGAAGCCCAACGTCGGATGGAACGACGTCGGGGGGTCGGCCGACGCCAAAGTGTATCTGCGCGACACCGTCGACTTCCTGAAGAGCCCGGGCAAGTGGGAGGCCGCGGGCGCGCGTCCGCCGCGCGGCATCTTGCTCGAAGGGCCTCCGGGCTACGGCAAGACGCTGCTCGCCAAGGCGCTCGCGGGCGAAGCGAAGCTGCCCTTCTTCGAGGTCTCTGGGTCGGAGTTCGTCGAGCTCTTCGTCGGCGTCGGTGCGGCACGCGTGCGCGATCTCTTCGACGAGGCGAAGAAGAAGGCGCCCTGCGTGGTGTTCATCGACGAGCTCGATGCCGTGGGCCGCAAGCGTGGCGGTGCGGGCGCGACGCTCACGCACCAAGAGCGTGAACAAGCGCTCGACCAGCTCCTGGTGTGTCTCGACGGCTTCAGTGGTCGCTCTCGCGTCGTCGTCGTCGCGGCCACCAATCGCGCCGACGTGCTCGACCCCGCGCTCTTGCGCCCGGGTCGCTTCGACATCGTGCTGCGCGTGGGCGACTTCACCGAGGCCGATCGACGCGCGGTGCTCGACGTGCACATGCGCAACAAGCCCGCTGCGAAAGACATCGATCTCGATGCCCTCGCCGCGATGACGCCCGAGGCGAGCGGCGCCGATCTCGAGCAGATCACCAACATGGCCGCGATGGCGGTCGCGCGTCGCGGCGAGGCGACGCCGAAGATCACGCAAGAGGATCTCGAGCGCGCAGCCGAGAGCCTCCGGCCCAAGTCGAGCCAGCTCGACAAGCTCGACACGCTGCTGGCCGCGGCCACGTCCGGCGTCGCGCAGCCCAGCGCGCCGCTCCGCGTCACCGTCCACACGCGCACCAGCGGTACCCACGAAGGCGCGCTCGTGTGGGCCGATCCTTACTCGCTCAAGATCGTCACCGTGAAGGCCTCGATCGTCCTGAGCCGCAACGATGTCGTCGCGGTGGCCGCGCACGCGGACGTCGCCGCGGTCGGTGCGAACGACGTCTTGCGCGTGCCCGCCGCGCAGCAGCCCGACGCCGGATGAATGGCCTGGTCCACACGCTTCTCGAGCGCGTGCTCTTCGTGCTCCCGCTCTGGATCTCGCTCAGCATTCACGAGTGGGCTCACGCGCGCACCGCCTTCGCGCTCGGCGACGACACGGCGCAGAAGCAGGGGCGCATGACGCTCGATCCGCTCGCGCACGTCGACTGGGTCGGCACGGTGCTCTTGCCGCTGCTCGGCATTCCGTTCGGCTGGGCGAAGCCGGTGCCCGTCGACACGACGAGCTTCTCGGGCAACGTCTCGATGCGAACGGGGCTCTTGCTCGTCGCGCTCGCGGGCCCGCTCTCGAACGTCGCGCTCGCGCTGGCGCTGCTCGGTCTCGACGTCGTCCTCGCGCGCGTCGCGCCGGATCTCGCGATCGAGCGACCGCTCCTCGCCCACGTCCTCGACTTCGCGCTCGCGACCAACGTGATGCTCGCACTCTTCAACCTCCTTCCCTTCGGCCCGCTCGACGGAAGCCGCATCGTGGACGGCCTCGTTCCGTTCGAGCGGCGCGCGCTCTGGGACCGCATCGGCCCCTCGATCGGCATCGCGTTGCTCGTGGTGTTCTTCTTGGTCGGCGCGCCGCGCACGCTCGCGAGCGTGGCGTCGCTGCGCGAGAGCCTTCGTGGGTCCGCCAGCGGCATCGGCCGATGAAGGGTCGCCGCTTCGAAGTGGCGCTCTGCTCGCCGTCGGAGCTCGTCAGCTGCCGCGCGCGCGGACGATCCGCTCGAGCTCTTCGCGCGCCTGCCCGGTCTCGTCGGCCGCCGCGCGCCGCAGGATGCCGCTCGCTTCCGCATGCTCGGCGCGCACGAGGCACTCGCGCGCGATCGTGCGCTCCGCGGGGACGCCGCTGCGCAGCACGTCGATCAGCACCTCGATCGCTTCCACGCTCGAGATCTGTCCGAGCGAGTGCAGCGCTGCCCGTCGCACGTCCGGATCTTCCGTCTCGCGATAGATGCGCTGCAGCGGATCGAAGACGTGGCCGAAGTGCAGCGCTTGTACGGCGGCGATCGCGGCCGCGCGAACCTCGGGAGCCTGGTCCTCGAGCCCGCGGCGGATCGCGACGAACGAGCGCTTGAAGAACAACGTGCGCACCGCGTTGAGAGCCGCCGCGCGCACCGTCGCGCGATCATCGTCGAGCATTCGCTCGAGCGGCGCGAGCACCGCGTACGTCTCGACGCGAGCGAGCTGTCCCGCGAGCGCGACGAGGTGCGGCGCCGAGAGCGGGCCGGGTGCGGCACCGAGCTGGAAGAGGCGCACGACCAACGCCTTCCGCCGCACCGAGTCGGGCGCGCGCGGATCGACGACGAGGTCGGCCATCGTCTCGGCGGGGTCACCTGCTTGCTCCCACTCGACCACGTCGAGGCGCCAGATCTCCGGATACGGGACCTCGGCGCGCAGGTAGTCTGGAAATCCAGGGGAGGCCGCGTCGTCGTCGCGCAGGCCCGCGAGGCGCGATGCGAGGCGCGTGTACCGCTCGCGTCGCTTGTCGCCGAGATCGAGGCCCGCCATCGTCGTGTACGTGCCCCGCACCTTCGAGTAGAGGCCGAGCTCGTTGTACGCGTCGATCGCGGCGGCGAACGCGTTCTCCGCCATCTCGGGCGGGCCGCCGTGCGCGAGACCTTCTCCGCCGGCCGCGAGGTGCGCCTCGGCACTGCGCTTGCGGTAGTGACGCACGTACGGGAGCGATTGGCGTCGCGCGTAGTCGGCGGCCTCGCGGAAGAGTGTCGCGGCGGCGTGCAGCTCCTTGCGCTGCAGCGCGAGCTCGCCGAAGTCGTCGTAGTACTGCACGACGTAGTTCTTGAGACCGTCCTCGCGCAAGATGCGGATGCAGTTCAGGTACCCCTCGGCGAGGTTCTCGAAGCTGCCCTCGCGCCCGATCGTGAGCAGCACGCCGTAGCAGTCGAACGCGCGCTCGCGCAGACCACGCTGCTCGAAGCCGTCGGCCGCGGCGGTGAGCAGATGCATCGCCTCGACGACCGACTTGCGACCGGCGCCACGATCGCCGAGGCGCAAGCACACGCGCCCGTGGTTGAAGCGCACGAGACCGCGCGTGTAGAGATCGGAGCCGAGGCGCGGATCGGCGCCGAGGCGCTCCCACAGAATGCGCGCACCCGTGTCGTTCTTCGCTTCCTCGAGCGCGATGGCGGCGTGCCCGAGCCAGCCGGACTCCTCGAACGCACGCGCCGCGCGCGCGTGCTTCTTCTCGTGCATCGCGATGCGTGCGCGATCGATCGGCAGCTCGGCGCTCGCCCTCGCGCCCTCGACGTCGCCGAGAAAGAGCTGCGCCGCCGAGAGCGCGCGCTTGCGATCGAGCTTGGCGAAGCACTGCACCAGCATGCGTACGTGCCCGCGGAACGACTCGCTCTCGAGCTGTGGCCGATCGACGAGCGGCCACAGCGAGACGAGCGCCTCCTCGAACGCGCCGCTCTGGATCGCGCGCTGGGCGCGTCGCTCGAGCTCTCGGACGTCGATGGCCGCCATCTCGACGGGATCTTTCGGGAACGCGCGGCCGAACGCAACGCCGATCCGGTCAGGTGAGCTGCGGCAGCGTCAGTGCCATCGCGGCATCGCGCACTCCGGCCATGGCCTTCGACATGATCCAGCTCGTGCCCGGCAGATACGGCAGCACGCGCATCGCGGCGTTGCGGACGGCGAGCTCGAACGGCGAGCTCGGCGCGAAGCCGCCTGCGATCTTCTTGGCGAAGTCCTGGTTCTTCACGACGAAGTCGCGGACCGCGGCGTCGTAGCGGGGCAGGGCGACGAGAGGATCGGCGCTCGCGCCCAGCTCGCTCGCGAGCACGTAGCCGCCGACCAACGCGAGGCTCGATCCCTGACCGCTCAGCGGCGACGGGCAGTAGCCGGCGTCGCCGACGAGCGCGACGCGTCCCTCGTGGAACCGATCCATCCGGATCTGACAGGTGAGATCGCAGTAGAAGTCGCCCGCCTGCGCCATCGCTTCGGTCAGCTGCGGCAGCACCCACGCGCTGCCGCGGAAGGCGTCCAGCAGTTGCCGCTTCTGGAGCGCCTCGTCTTCGGGATCGAAGGCCTCGCGCGTCATCGGGTAGAACACGCAGACTTTCATCTCTCGATCGCCGTTCGTGCTCTTGACCGTCGCGATGCGCTTGACGTCGTTGTACGAGAGCTGCTCGCGCACGAGCCCGAGCGAGGCCGGGACCGTGGCGATCGCCATCGCGCTGCCGAGGTCGTCCACGAAGTCCTCTTCGGGGCCGAACGCGAGCGCGCGGACGCGCGAGTGGATCCCGTCGGCGCCGATCACGACGTCGTAGCGCTCGCGCGCACCGCTCGTGAAGGTGACCTCGACGTGGTCGCCGCGCTCGAGCATAGACGCGATCGTCTCGCCGAAGCGATAGCGCACGTCCGGGCGCGTGACGTCGAAGAGCGCGCCCGCCAGGTCGCCGCGCAGGATCTCGATGTCGCCCGGATCGATGACGCCGAAGCCGCGCGGCAGCTTGCCGAAGCGTCGGCCTCGGCCGTCGACCAACGAGTTGCTCTGCGTGTCGGTCTCGAGCGGACGGAGCGTCTCGCGCAGCCCCATCCGCTCGATCACCTGCAGGGCCACGCCGCGCACGTCGATCGCGTAGCCTCCGCGACGAAGCGCGCTCGCTCGCTCGATCACGGTCACGTCGTGTCCCCGACGCACCAACCAGAACGCCGCGGCGGGCCCCGCGATGCTCGCGCCCGAAATCAGGATCTTCATCAGCCACGAAGTAGGGCCGACGCGCCCGAGGGTCGAGCAATTGCGGAGGGTGTACTAGAACACCTGCCGTGAAGCAGAACACCTCTCAGAGCATCGCAGCCGAGATCAAACAACGCATCCGCGCCGGCAAGATCGGCGCGGGGCAACGCGTGCCCTCGGCGCGCGAGATCGTGCGCGAGCACGGCGTGGCGATCGCGACGGCATCGAGGGTGCTCGCGATCCTCCGCAAGGAAGGCCTCGTGAAGCCGCAGCGCGGTGTCGGGACGATCGTCAAGACCGGAGAGCGCGGCAGCGAGCTGCGGCAGGAGCAGGTGGTCCGCGCGGCCATCGCGATCGCCGACGAAGAGGGCATCGCGGGTCTCTCGATGCGGCAGGTCGCCGTCGAGCTCGGTGTGCCGACGGTGACGTTGACGCGGATGTTCGCGTCGGAAGAAGAGCTCGTGCTGCGGATGGCCGACACGGTTCTCGGCGACGTGCCGCTGCCGCGCGTCGCGCGTGGTGACTGGCGTGGATCGCTCGAGACCGTGCTGCGCGCGCAGTGGCGAGGCTACGCGATGCATCCGTGGCTCGGTGCGACGCTGTCCATGACGCGACCGCAGCTCCTGCCGAACGGGATGCAGCATACGGAGCTGGTGCTCGAAGCGCTCGAGACGTTGAAGCTGGGGCCAGCGATCACGATGCGCACCGGCGTGATGCTGCTCGCCTACGTGCGCGGCATGGCCGAGGGCCTCGAGGCCGAGCGACGCGCGGAGCAAGACACGGGACAGAGCAGCGACGAGTGGATGGCCTCGCGGGAGGATCTCTTCGCACCGCTCGCGAAGCGATTCCCGACGCTCGGACGTCTCTCCGATCAGCCTGGGATCGACATGTCGCTCGAGTCGCTGTTCGAGCGTGGGATGTCGCTGCTGCTCGATGGGCTGGCGACCCCACCGAAGGCACGACGACGATCGGTGAGATGAGTCTCCGTCGATGCGTCACTCCGGAGCGATCTCGTCGACCTCGCGCTTTGCGGCCTCGAGATCGCTCGCTCTCTGCTTCTCCTCGCTCACGCGCGCGCGCGGCGGGATGCTCGTGCGCTCTTCCTTCGCTGCATCATCGACGATGTCGAGCGCGCGCTTGGCACGCGCGTCGCGCTGACCGAGCGACGCCTCGTTGACGATCTGCACCGTGTGCAGCCGCGGCAGGTACTCGAGGTCGAGCTCGCCTGCGCTCGGCAGCATGAACACGCCGTAGAGCGTCGCCTCGTCGCGCAGCTTCTCGATCGTCTCGATCGGCACGTGGCACTCCGCGTGCGTCAGCAAGTAGAGGACGATCGACTTCTTCTCGCGCCGACGCGTGCGCGCGAGCTCCGCGGCGAGCAGCGAGAACACCTTCGCGTAGTTGCGCCCGTGCTCGCCCTTGAACGAGAGAACGTACGGCACGTCGAGCTCGGTCTTGCCGCGGCGCTTCGCACGCGCCTGCTGCACGTCGTAGAGGCGCGAGTCGAAGAAGCGGAGGAACACGTCGTCGCCGCGCAGGAGCAGCTTCTTCGCGAGCGTGAGCGCGAGACCGCGCGCGAACACCGAGCGCTGACCGCGCATCGAGGCCGTCGCATCGACCGCGAGATAGTGCAGCCTCCGATCCTCGTCACGGCTCTTCTCGTGCGCGTAGTAGAACACCTCGTTCTCGCTGAACCGCTGATCGAAGAGGTCGTCGTCCAACGCGAGCTCGCTCAGCATCAACGAGTCGAGCGTGCCGCGGCGTGCGAGGCCCGCGTACCCGTCGACGTTGAACGACTGCATGCCGGTCGCGCGCTTGGTCTCGAGCACGCTCGGCAAGAGATCGAGCGAGAAGTTCACCACGTCGTTCGCATCGGGGCTGCCGAGCACCTCGAGGAGATCGAGCATGCCGAACGCGCCCGCAGCCGATGCTTCCGCGCCGAACATCCCGAGCAAGCGCAGCGTGTCGAGATCGATCTGCTCGAGCGCGGTGACCAGACGCAGCCGTTCGCTCGCGAGGTGCTGGAGGAACTGTGCATCGCCCTGGCGATCGTACGCGCGGAACGCCGTGCCGATCCGATCGGGCAGCGACGTGTAGACCTCGGGATCGAGTGGGAGCGGCACGCCGATCGGGCGACGACCCGGTCCGAGGAAGCGCTCGTACACCGGCGCGAGCACGCGCAGCAGCACGACGGCGACGAGATCGTCGCGCAGCTTCCACGCGCGCGCGCGCTCGATCATCTCGGTCGTCGCGATCTCTTCGAGCAGCGCGATCCAGGCCGCGTGCGCCTTCGCGACGCCCGGCGGAAGACCGGCCTGCGCGAGACCGGGGCGCGCGGCCAGCCGGTCCGGCGGACCGAGGAAGAGCAGCCCGAGATCGTGCACCACCCAGAACGGGACCGGCAGTCCCACGCGCGAGAGACGATTGCGCCACTCGGCCGCGCGCAGTGTCTGCATCGGGTTCGCGACCTGCACGGCCGAGAGCAAGAGCCCACCGAGCTCACGATCCTGCTCGCTCGAGAGAGAGACGGCCATCGATCGGGCGAGCGTAGCGCGGATGGCCGCGCGGCTCGCGTGGTAACGTGGCGTCCATGCGCAACGCATGGATGATCGGTCTCTGCGTGATCTTGGCCGGGGCGAGCGGGTGTGGCGGGCCCTCGGGTGGAGCAGTGCCCGACGGCGGGACCACGCCGAGCGGGTTCCAGGACGAGATCTTGCGGGCGCACAACATGGTTCGTGCGAGCGCGTCTCCCGCGCCGTCTCCCGCGCTCGCGCCCATGACCTGGTCGGCGGAGGCCGCGAGCGTCGCGCAGGCGTGGGCGAACCAGTGCCACTTCATGCACAACACGGGATCGGGCTACGGCGAGAACATCTACGCGGCCAGCGGCGGCACCACGACCGGAACCGGGGTCGTCGCAGACTGGGCCTCGGAGGACGCGAGCTACGACTACGCGACCAACGCGTGCACGGCGACGTGCGGCCACTACACGCAGCTCGTCTGGCGCGACTCGATCCAAGTCGGATGTGCGCTCGCGAACTGCACCGAGAACAGCCCATTCGGCAGCGGCAGCTGGGTGTTCGTGGTCTGCGACTACACGCCGCCCGGCAACTTCGTCGGCCAGCGGCCCTACTGATCTCTGCCGAGATCAGGCCGGCGCGCCGAGCCCGAGCGCTTGGCTCATCGCGTCGGACTCGATCTGCGCGGCGTGGAGCACGGACTCGAAGCTGCTCCACGAGACGTCGAGCAGCGAGACGGCGTGCAGCTCGTACGCCGACTGGAGCGTCGCCGTCGCCGTCGCGGCCAGACACGGCACCGACACGTCGGCGAGCGCGACGAGCGCGGTGAGCCGATCCTCGTACGTCCGCGGATCGGGCACGGGCGCGTGGTGCTCGCGCACGACGTGGCGGATGATCGCCGGCAGCTTCCAGCGCGCGCACGTCATCTCGCCGACGTCCGTGTGCGTCACGCCGAAGACCGCGCGTTCCTCGGCCAGCATCGCGTCGACGTTCGACGGATCGCACTCTTCGGTGGGCGGGACGGCGCCGGGCGCGCCGAGCATCAAGACGAAGCGACCGACGTCGTGCAAGAGAGCGGCAGCGTAGGCCTCGTCGGCAGCGACCGTGCCGCCGCGCACGTAGCCCGCGATCGAGCGGGCGCAGACCGCGACCGAGAGCGCATGTCGCCAGAGATCCCGCTGCCATGCATGCTTCGGGGCGAACACGCGCGTGACGGCCGCAGCGAGCACGAGGTCGGCCGCGTTCGTGCTGCCGATGCGCATGATGGCCGCGCTCAGGCTCGTGATGGGAACGCGCGGCGCGCTCGCGGCCGAGTTCGCGACGGAGAGCACGCGGACGGCCCCGCCCGGGTCCGCCTCCACGATGCGCTTCACGCCGTCGAAGAACCGCGGGCTCGTCCGGTCGAGCGCCATGAGCTCCGTCACCGCCGTCGGAAGGACCGGCAGCGCATCGATGAGCTTGCCGAGCCGCTGCGTCAGGCGTGGATCGACGGCGCCTGGACGGTGAGGATGAGCCTGCATGAGGGGAGCACTCGCCTCCTCATCGACCAAAGCGCCCGCCGGGTTGAGGGCGTCAGGCCTTTGCGGCGAGCACGTACTTCTTGACGGTGCGGCGATCGAGGCGCGCGATGGCCGCGACCGACTCGTACGATCGCTCGCGCTCGTAGAGCCGTGCGCAGTAGCGCGCGAGCATCTCGTCCGCGCTCTCGTCCTTTCGATCGATCGCGTGCACGGCCTTCGCGACCGCGTGCTCGTCCCCGGCGCCGCGGGTGCAGCGTCCGGTGAGGAGCACTTGTCTCACGCACTGCTCGAGCTCGCGTACGTTGCCGGGCCAGGAATGGTGCGCGCCCACGTCGCGGCGCAGAGACGCGAGCACCTCGTGCGTGAGCGCCTCGTCATCGGCGCCGAGGATCCGCGCGACGACGTGCGAGACGAGCGTGGGCAGCTCCGCGTCGCTCTCTTCGATGCGCGTTCGCAGCGGCGGCACCGTGATCGCTTCGGTCGAGAGCCGATAGTAGAGGTCGTCGCGGAAGCGACCTTCTTCGCGCAGCTGATCGATGGGCCGGTGGGTCGCTGCGATCACGCGGCCGAGGAAGCGGCGCGGCTTGCTGCCGCCCACGGGCGTGAACGTGCGCTCTTGCAGCACGCGCAGGAGCTTCACCTGCACGTGCAGTGGCACGTCTCCCAGCTCGTCGAGAAAGATCGCGCCGTGTCTCGGCACGCGCGCGAGCAGCCCTTCGGTGGTGGCGAGCGCTCCCGTGAACGCGCCCTTCTCGTGGCCGAAGAGCGCCGACTCGAGGAGCGTTTCGGGCACTTCCGCGAGGTTGGTGGCGAGGAAGCGGTCGACGTACGGCGGCAGGAAGATACCGCGACGCCGGTCGAAGCGCGCGATGCCGGCGCGACCGATCGCCGCGGCAGCCGCGCCTTTGCCGGTGCCCGTTTCGCCGAGGAGCAGCGTCGAGAAGTCCTCCATGCGGTCCCAGAGCACCGCCTCGTAGCGGGTCACGTCGTGCGTGAAGACGGCGTTCCACAACGATGCGCGCAGCGCCTGCATCGAACGCGAGGGGCCACGCAGCTCGGCGCTGAGCAGGAGAAACGCTCGCTGCGTCTGGTAGAAGAGCGCCGCGAGACGCTCGGCGCGGGCGGGCGGAACGAAGCGCTGCTCGAGCGCATCGAGGATCGCGTGTGCGAACGGTGCTGCCACGGGTGCCTCGCTCTCGGCCTCGGCGGCGATGAGCGCGTTCATGTCGGGCACGTGGCGGTGGAAGAGCGCGAACAGATACGCGCGGAACGCCGTCTCCTGGTCGGCGTCGGACAGGACGGCGCGACCTTCGCGGGAGAGGCATCGGCCAGCGAGCGCCTCGATCCGCGCGAGCGCAGCGACGAAGGCGGCGTCGCCTGGCACGTGCTCGGTGATCTCGAGATCGAGCGCCGCGCGCTGCGGCGTGAACGGATTGGTCGCGAGCGCGACCGCAGCGCGTGCGAGCTGAGCCCGCTGCTTGCCCTGGAGCGAGAAGGACACTTTTGGTGCCTACGAATGTACATCGATTGCACGTCGCGAGGCGGCCCGGCCGAAACACCGCGCGAATCCGCGGCAAGAATGGGACGGCCCGGCGTGTGCTCTGTCGTCCAGGCATGAACCAGATCACTCCCGCATGGCGATTCCAGTCCTGGGCCGCGTTCATCCTCTCGTTCGGCATCACCGCGATCGGAATCCTCTGGCTGCCGCTCGACGTGTGGCCGAAGGCGTTCCTCGGGATCGGATTCCTCTTCACGGTCGCGCAGTGCTTCACGCTCGCCAAGACGATCCGTGACGACGCCGACGTGGGGCGCGCGCGCGTCGACTCCGAGCGCGGCTATCGCGACGCCGTGGCGCGCTGATGCGTCCCGCGAGCCTTCGCGTGCGGCGGATCCTCGCAGCGCTTCTGACGCTGATGATCCGCGCGCTCTACCGCATCGACCTGCGCGCGGGCACGCTGCCCGAGCGCGGGCCGGCGCTGATCGCGGCGAACCACACGGCGTACGTCGATCCCTTCGTTCTGCTCGCGTGCAGCGAGCCGCCGCTGCGCTTCGTCTACTGGCACGGTCTCGATCGCATCCCGCTCGTCGGCTGGTTCTGTCGGTTCTCCGGAGGGATTCCGATCGCCAGCGCGCACGAGAAGCCGGAGCTGCTCGACAGAGCGATGCGCGAGATCGACGACGCGCTCGCGCGCGGCGAGGTCGTCGCGATCTTTCCGGAAGGCGCCCTCACGCGCGACGGTGAGCTCGCTCCGTTCAAGCGCGGGATCGAGCACATCATCGCGGCGCGGCCGACGCGCGTGTTCCCCGTGGCGATCGAGGGCCTGTGGGGGAGCGTCTTCTCGCGCGCGTCGCGCAGGCGGCCCAGGACGTTGAGGCCGCGCATCACGCTGGCTGCGGGCTCGCCGATCGCGCCCGACCTGCTCGAGTCCGGTGCGCTCCACGACGAGGTGCTCCGCTTACGAGCCTGCGCGGCTGCATAGGGGCTACGGCTCTTGGACGCGTAGCCTCGCGCCGCGTTCGACGCCGAGGATGTCCGTCGGCGTCGCGCCGCTCGGCCAGACGACACGGACGTCGAACGTGCCCGACGGCGGAAGGCCCACGTGCACGAGCGTCGCGCCGTGTGACGAGCTGCTCGCGACGACTTGGCGCTCGATCAGGGGTCGCGCGCCGAAGTCGCCGAGATGACCCGCGGGAAAGAGCACGACGCGCGCGCCGATGGCGTTCGCGTTGCCCGCGTGGCCACGAAGCGCCAGCTCGAGGAAGTCGTCCCCGTTCGTCTGGTTGTCGACGAAGCTGCACTCTCTCTGGATGGGAACGGCGGTCGGTCCCCAGCAGAGGACCACGTCCAGATCACCGTCGAGATCGACGTCGCCGAGCGCGGCGGTGTGGACGTCGTTGACGTCGCTCGCCGTGAACGTGCGCTCGGAGAACGTGCGATCGCCGCGGTTCTGCAGCACGACGAAGGTCGCCCTTCCGGTCGTGACGAGCACATCCATCCATCCGTCGTCGTCGAGATCGCCGGTCATGACTTGCAGCTGATCGATCGCGCCGAGCGAGGTCGCGAGCGGCATCGTGGTCGTGTCGAACGCGAGCACGCCGTCGTGCGAGGCGTTCCAGAAGAACGACACGGTCGCGGGTGACGAATCGACGTCGAAGAGGGCGAGGTCCGCGCGCGCGTCACCGTCGAGATCCGCGGCCGCGAGCCGTCTCGCGCCGACGCTGCGTGTCTCGAGCGCGACGGAATCGCTCGTCGGAGCGAACGCGGCGGCGCTCGAGCCGTGCAAGAGGTGAGCACTGCCCGTCGATGCGTTCGAGAGCGTGACGAGATCGAGGACGGCATCGCCATCGACGTCGACGAACGCGGCGGCTGCGAGATCCGTCAGATCGATGGGAGAGCTCGACCGCTCTTCCCAGTGATCGCGCGCGGACCAGAGCCAGTGCGTTGGGCTCCCCGTTCCGCCGACGAGCAGGTCCAGAGCGCCATCGCCGTCGAGGTCGGCCGCCGCGACGACGTCGGCCGGGCCCGCGAGCGGCAGCTCGACCGCCGAGAGAGCGGTGAACGCCAGCGGTGCCGTCTGCCGATACGCGCAGGGCGTCCACATCGGCGCGGGCGGAACGACGATCAAGAGCGGCGGTGCGTACAGGAAGTCGCGTGCGACGGTGTCGCAAGGCGAAGCGAGCGGCGCGGCCGGCCACGCCGCTCCGGAGACGTCGACGAACGTGGATCGCGCGCCCGCCGGGACGAGATCGCTGCGGAGCAACACCGCGCGCTCCGACTGGACACCGGTGCTCGACACGATGGCGTCGAGGTCGCCGTCGTCGTCGAAGTCGCCGAGGCCGACCCCTTCCGCGCGCACGCCGATGTTCGTCCCCCAGTACGGAGCGAACACGGCCGTGGATGCGATGCGGCCCGTGCTCACGAAGTCGAGCGTGGCGCGCGGCTGCGTCGGTCCTGCGTCGAAGTCCGGCCAGCGCGTCACGCCGACGAACGTCGGGAGATCGAAGCTCACCGTGCAGCCGGTCAGCGCCACCGCGATCAGGAGGAGAGTCGCGCGCACCCGCCCTGCACCCTATCACGCGACGTGCGTCATCGTGGCGGCGCGCGCAGCGACGCGGCGGGCCCGGGACCGTCGAGCGCGTGGAGGAACGCGACGAGATCGGCCTGGTCGCCCGGTCCGAGATCGAGCGGGACGAGCTCGTTCGTGCCGAGGAAACCGCCTCGATCGCCGCCGCGCACGTGGAATGCGACCGCGTCCGCGAGGCGCGTGATCTGACCCGTGTGCATGAACGAAGGCCGCTGCGACACGCAGCGCAGACGCGGCGTGCGGAACGCGCCCTCGAGCGCATCACTGCGCGGGAGCTCGGCTCGGCCGTCGTCGCCATCGGAGTAGGTGCCTTCGATCCGCAGAGGGCTGGCGTCGCGCTGCATCAGGCCGAGCGCGGCGCCGCGATCGTCGGCGTCCACGAACACCGTGCCGACGAAGGTCGGCTGGAGGCCGACGTCGTGGAAGCGCTCGTCGCTCATCGTCGGGCCGCTGTGACAGGTCACGCATCGACCCGCTCCGACGAAGAGCTCGGCGCCGTGGATCTCCTCGGCCGTCATCGCGCCGTCGTCTCCGGCGATCCATGCGTCGAAGCGCGACGGGCCGCACGAGAGCAAGCGCTCGTACGCGCCGATCGCCTTGCCGACGTTCACGACGACGCGCGTGACGGCGTCCTGGTCCGAGCCGCTCATCGCGTCGAACTCCGCGCCGTCGCCCGGCACGCCGTGCACGACGCCAGCGCAGCGCCGCTCCTGCTCGATCAACGCGCTGCAGCCGGTCGAGGTCGCCGTCATCGGAGGGAAGCGCGCGGCGTCGTCGAGCGGCGGCATCGGTCCGAAGATCGCCTCGTACTCCGCGCGGTGGTGCGCGAAGACCTGCTCGGCGGCGAAGAGACGCGATCCGTTCATCTCGATCTCCGACTCGATCGGACCGAAGACTTGGCTGAAGAGACTGTCGCGCCGGCCATCCCACATCAGGAGCGTGGCGTGGCCGACGTCGAGCAGCGACGGCGCGCGACGAAAGCCCCAGCCCGCGCCGAGCGAGATCTGTCCGTTCAGCGATCGCGTGTCGGAGAAGTCGGTCGTCGCGACGTGGCAGCTCGCGCACGAGACGGTACCGGTGTCGCCGCGACGCCCGGTCGCGCCCGGGCCGCCGTCGTTGTCGCCGTCGAGCAACGCGCCCGCGAACGACGCGTCGAAGAAGAGCCGCTGCCCGAAGCGCGCCGCGTCGGGATCGTCCGCGTACGCGTTGCTCGGATCGGGCGGCGGCGAGGGAACGGGCGAGAGCGCCCGCAACGCGGGGTCGCGATCGACCGGCGCGCAGCCGATCGAGAGCACGATCGCGCATGCGAGCAGCCGCGTCATCAGAGATGCGATCCGTCGATGATCTGATCGGATGGAACGCACGGGAAGCGATCCTCGTCCCATGCGGGCGGCGCCACGCCGCTCGAGAACCCGAGGTTGTCGAAGTGTGCTTCCGTCTCGCGCGGGAACTCGCGCGCGGTGTACCCGAGCGGCTCGTCGGCCTCCGAGTGATAGAGGACGCTGCCGAACGCGACCGTGACGTCGCCGCTCGGAACGGTGCCCACGGGCAGATCCACGCAGCCGAACGGCTCCTGATCGAGGAAGACGTAGGCGCGCGTCGTGGAGAGATAGAGGTCGTAGCGCGTGCGCACGTCGGGATGGAAATGCTCGATCGGCGGCTGTACCGGCGCGACGCGAACGGGCATGCCCGCCGCATCGTGCACGACGTTCATCTGGTAGCCGCTGCACTGGTTGTTCACGTCCCAGATGCGGTGGTCGCAGACCTGCAGCGCCATGTTCGGCGACTGCCATCGTGGCTGCAGCACGATCGTGTGGTGCTCGGTCATCGAGAACTGGATCGGCGAAGGCCCGTCGGAGACCATGATCTGTGGATAGCGGCGGCCCGTGCTCACGGTGCTCGCCTCCATCGTCGCGTGGAAGTACGTGGTCGCATCGACGTGACCGCGCTCGTGCGGCTCGAGTCGGAACTTGCCGTTCGTGTCCGCCGCCCAGTCGCAGAACTCCACCCAGAGCTCGCCGTTCACGTTCGCGAGCGCGTACGAGTCGGTCTCGATCGTGTGCCAGAGCAGCTCGTAGTCGTCGGACGTCGCTTGGAACATCTGGAAGCAGTTGCCGTCCGACACGTCGCAGTGGTGATAGGTGAACGGTGCCATCGCGGCGCCGGGCGCGAAGGTGTCCTGCCAGTCCATCGTCTCGACGGTGGCAGGCTCGACGACGACGAAGGATCGCGCGATCGCGTGCGGCTGATTCGCCGCGTCGTGTTGTCCGTTCAGGTAGACCTCGCCGTGCGGCGCCCGCGCGCGCATCTCGTCGATGGTGAACGTGGGCTCGTGCGTGTACGAGCCGGAAGGATGCATGTCGGTGCGCTGATCGATGTGCGTCGGGCCGATGCGCGTCTGCGTCGGACATCCGACATCGAGCGCTTCGACGACCAACGTCGTCGAGCGCGTGAGGCCGCTCCACGTCAGTCGATGCTCGGGGCGATCGGCGCCCTGGAAACGTGCGCGCTCGAAGAAGGTCTGTCCTACCACGAGCTCGTCGTGGCTCGGGTACATGAAGTCCGCGCACGTCGACACGTTGACGCGCATGAGCGCGTGCTGGCCAGCGCTCGGCGTGGGCGAGACGAAGAACGACATCGTCGGCGAGAGCGTTGCGCGAGCGGCCGACTCCGCGCTCGACGAGGCGAACGAGAGGCGCTGCACGTCGGGCTGGCCCGCGCGATCTTCGGCGTGGAGGATCGCGGTGCCCGACGTGGGCGCATAGAACGCGATACCGTCGTCGCGCCAGTGCAACCCGATCAGTCGCGCGCGCTCCGCATCGTCGGTCGTGTAGACCTTGCTGCGCGTCGTGGACCACCAACCGCTGCCGCACACGCTCTCGGCGCTCGGCGCCGGATCTCCGAGCGCGTACACGGGCACACGATCCGGGCCGGCCTCCACGTAGACGTAGCCGAGTGTGGCGTCGGCCATCGTGCGTGGCTGTCCCGCGACGCTGCCTTCGACGGTCGTGTGCACCCACGTGCCCGCAGCGTCCATCGAGCCCTCGGATGCGGCGGGATACGTGTTGCGATCGCCCGCGCAGCGATAGAGGCCGTCGTCGACGTAGAACGATCCGTCCGACTGCACGTGCAGGTGCGAGGGATCGGGGAGCTCGTAGACGCGGTAGTCGACCGCGCCGTCGACGGGCTGGAACGTGATCGTGACGCCGTCGCCCGAGACGGTGCCGACCACGTGATCGATGCGAGGTAGATCGGGAAGCGACGAGTCGACGTCGGTCGCGCCGACGTGTCCACCGTCGGCGAACATGGTGCCGGGTCCCGCGTCGGGCCGCGGGCCGGCGTCGGTGCCGGGTGTCCTCGCGGCGTCGACGTCGGTCGCGCCCGGTGTGGAGCACGCGACGATGGAGAGAGCGCAGCCGAGCAGTCGGAGAGATGAGCGCATGTGCGGATTCCTCGTGGAGATGAACGTCGTCGAGCTCAGGGATGCGGCAGCGCGACCAGCCACTCGGCCCACGTCTGACGGAGATGATCGCGGCCGAGGTCGTTGGGATGGACGTCACCGACGGGGATGAGGTCGGTGCGGCCTTCGAACGCAGCCCAGAGATCGGGGCCTCGCAACACTTCGGGTCGCGCCGCATAGATCGCGTCGATCGACGTGTTGATCTGTGCGCCCTCGGGAGAGCCCGACGACCACGGCATGTGCGGCACGACCGGGATACGGCCCGACGCGATCACGTGATCGATGAGCTCGTTCATGTGGAACGACGCCGCGTGATCGTTCGTCCCGTACGCGAGCACGACGTAGCGGCCCTGGAAGTCCGCCATCGTGTCGTCGATCGCCGCGAGCGCCGTCTCGGTGTTGGTGCCGCCGATCGCCGCCTCGAAGATCGCGGGCCAGCGACCGCTCTCGGCCATGCTGGTGCGCGCGCGATAATCGGAGAACGCGTACGGGAACGTGATGTGCGTGATCGAGTCGCCCATGTAGAGCCACGAGTCGGAGGCGCCCGACGGAGCGGAGTGGACGTCGACGTCGATGCACGGATTGGAGCCGCCGCTGCTCGCGGTGATCGACATGCGAATCCAGTTCGCGCCTGCGGCGCTCGCGAGCAGACCGCGCGAGCCGTGCGCGTTGCCCGTGACGTTCGCGATCTGCGTCCAGCCCGCGGTCGGTGGCGATGCGGCGCTCGGCGCGGTGTTGATCTCGATCGTGTAGTCGGTCGGGATCTGCTGGCCGGCGTCGGTCGCGTCGGAGAGCCAGCCCGGCGCGTGGATGGCGTACCAGCCCACGAAGAGCTGATCGGCAGCGTGTGCGCTCGAGAGGTCGTAGGCGATCCACGCCGGCATGGAGGACGGGCTCCAGCAGCTCGTGGGCTGATCGTCGTGCGCGGGCGCGGCCATGCCGCTCGACGCGAACGCGGGAACGTCGCGGCTGATCAGCGGCATGGCAATCGGATCGGACGCCGTGCCTCGATTGTTCGCATCGAGCGGGGGAAGCGCAGCGTCGATCGGATGGCTCGCATCGATCATCGACGTCGCCGCATCGAGAGAGAAGGCGTCACGGGCGATCGCAGCGTCGATGGCGTCGGTGGTCGGGGGCGCGCAAGCGATCGAGAGCGCGAGCAGCGAGAGAGAGATGTGTCGAAGCAGCATGGCTCGTGCCTTTCTTTCTCGGTGACGCGTCACGGCTCGATGTAGCGCCACAGGCCTGCTTGCCAGCACGCACCGACGAAGATCGCGTGATCGGGATCGTGGGTGACCGCGACCTGCGCAGGCCCTTGGATCATCGCGGTCGGTGCAGTCGTCGACGTCCACCCGGTCGTGCCGGGCTGCGCAGCGCTCTGGAAATTCGGATCGATGGGCATCTGGCCGCCGATCGCCCAGCTCCAGTCGGAGTACACGTGCGAGCTCGTGCCCCACACGTTGCTCTGGTTACCCGTCGCGCCGACGTGCTCCCAGTGCACCCCGTAGTCGGTGCTGCGCAGCACGCCCCAGCCGAGCGCCGAGTAGACGCCGGCCATGTAGAGCACGCCGGCGCCGTCCGGCTGATAGATCTGCGAGTTGCCGTGGCCGTGCTCGTTGGAGTCGACGCGCGTCCACGTCGAGCCGCCGTTCTCGGTGCGCCACGTGCCGATCGTTCCGCCGCTGCCCTGCGCGAGCCAGAGCCACGTCGTGCGCGTCGCAGCGGCCGCGCCGCGGTCGATGAAGAAGAGCGCCGGCGTGCCGCCGCCTTGATGCATGCCGGGATCGATCGCGACGAGTGTCCACGTCTGTCCGCCGTCGGTGCTCTCGACCAACGCGTCCATCTCGTGGCCCGCCATGATCAGATGGCTCGCGTCGTATGGATCCACGGCGGGCGCGTAGTAGTCCTGCCGTCCGGGCGTCGGAGTGATCGCGTACGTCGTCCAGTCGACGCCGCCGTTCTGCGAGCGCCAGAAGCCGAGGCCCGAGCCGCGGATGCACGACTGATAGAGCGTCGTGCCGGCGCCCGTCGCCTGGCTCGCGATGCTGATGCTCCCTGCGCAGTCGGAGACCTCGGCGCCGTGCGCGCCCGTGTTCACGGGGCCGTTCCACGTCTGTCCGTAGTCCGTCGAGTGCCAGATGCCCTGACAGTTGAACTCGGCGAAGAGCTCGGCCGGGTTGGTCGGAGACACCGCGACGCTGGTCGTGCCGTAGTTGCCGCAGGCGCCTTCGGTCAGCGAGACGCCGCTCGGCGTGACGTCGACCCACGTGCCCGGCGCGCACGTTCCCGCGTGGACGCAAGGGTCGGGCTGCGGAGGGCCGGCGTCGTGTCCGGGCGCCACGCTGCCGGAGTCCACGGGCGGTCCGGCGTCGAGCGCGCTCCACGCGTCCCGCGTCGTCGAAGGTCCGGTGTCGTGGTCGGGCGTCGCTGCATCGATGGACGCGGGCGGCGTCGAGCAAGCGGCGAGGGAGAGACCGAGAAAGAAGCTGGATCGGCGGAGCATGCGCGCTGTTCAGCAACGCTCGTGCCGCACCGGATCTCGCGATCGATCGCGTCGCGCGACGTCCGCGGTGGAGGGATCTACCCGGCCAGCTGGGGGCTGGGTGCCGATCTCATTTCAGTCCGTGCCGCTTGAGCAGATCGGTGAGGTACGTCCGATCGAGCTCGGCCTCGCGTGCGGCTGCGCGCACGTTGCCGTCGGTCCTCTCGAGCAGCCGCTTCAGATAACGGAGCTCGAACTCGTCGAGCACCGCGCGGCGCGCATCGCGATAGCGCAGCTCGAGCGCTGGGCCGGCGCGATCGGGCTCGCTCGTGGCCTTCATCGGGGGAGGGCTGCCCACCACGAGCGCGCGCTCCACGACGTTTCGCAGCTCGCGCACGTTGCCCGGCCACGTGTGCGTCGCGAGCGAAGCGAGCACGTCGTCGGGGAAGAGCGCCTCTCGCGTCCCCTCGTAGCTCGCCTCGCGGAGGAAGTGCGCGACGAGCTCGGGGATGTCGCTCGCGCGATCGCGCAGCGCCGGGATCTCGAGCGTCGAGACGGCGAGCCGATAGTAGAGATCGAGCCGGAAGGTCCCCGCGTTCACGGCGGCGCGTAGATCGCGATGCGTGGCGGCGATGATGCGCACGTCGACCGGGATCTCGACGGCGCCACCGACACGACGGAACGCGCGCCGCTCAAGGACACCGAGCAAGCCCGCCTGGAGCGGCGCCGGGAGCTCACCGACCTCGTCGAGGAACAAAGTGCCGCCGTGCGCGCGCTCGAACGCGCCGACGTGCTTGCGATCGGCTCCCGTGAACGCGCCTCGCTCGTGGCCGAAGAGCTCGCTCGCATAGAGCGTGGGCACCAGCGTCGTGGCATCGACGGTGACGAAGGGCCCGCTCGCACGCGATCCGAGATCGTGGAGCGCGCGGGCTGCGACCTCCTTGCCGGTGCCGGACTCGCCGAGCAGAAGCGCCGACACGTCGCTCTTGGCGAGCGGCGCCATCTCGGCGAAGAGGCGCCGCATGGCGCTCGAGCCGCCGAGCAGTCCTCCGAAGCGATTCACGTCCGAGAGGCCCGTGACGTGCAGCTCGCCGTCTTCGATCACCACCTTCGTGTCGCCGAGCGTCAGCTCGCAGCCCGGCGAGACGACGACGCTGCCGCCGAAGAGACGCGCCGGACCGACCTGTGTTCCGTTCGTCGAGCCGAGGTCGCGTACCTCGATCCCGCGCGGCGTGCGTCGCACCTCGAGGTGGTAGCGAGACACCGTGCGATCGCCGAGCACGAGCGTGTTGCGCTCCGCGGTGCCGATCGTGAACACGACGCTCTCGATCACCGTCTGCGCGCCGAGATCGGGACCGGCCGTGACGCGCGCACGGAGACTGCGAGCGGGCCTCGCGGTGGCGGGACGCGGGATGGTCGATTCGGTGGACATCAGAACGAGAGCACGAGCTCGCCGCGCTCGATGCGCGCGTGGCGATCCGCGGAGGACGAGCCGCTCGTCAGGACGATCACGACGTCGATCGCGACGAGCGCGGCACCGAGCAGCGCGACCGCGATGGACGTGTTCGTCAGATCCCGCATCGTCTCTCCGTCGGACTGCAGCGAGAGCGTCGGGGTCGCGTCGAACTGCGCCTTGAGATCCATCGTGCGCACGCCGAAGCCGATGATGCCGCCGATGCCGATCGCCGCGATGGCGGAGCCGAGGCCGGTCAGCACGCCGAGCGAGCCGCCCGACGTCGGCGCCGCCTCCACGATCGAGAGCGTGATCGCCGATCGGCCGCCCGGAACGGCATCGAGTGACGAGGTCGAGCCGCCTTCGGACGCCAGCACGACGGAGTGAGCGCCGGGCTCGACCCAGAGCTCGCACGGCAGCTCGCACCGTCGTGACTCGTCGATCACCGCGACGGCGTCGGCCGGCCCGTCGATCGTCACGATCGCCAGCTGCGAACGAAGGCGGGCGGCGGCCTCGATCGACTCGGCGCGCGTGCCGGCGGCCATCGTGTCGTCGGCACCGACGGCTTCGAATTCGCCGAGCGCAGCGACGCGATCCCCGAGCTGCTCCAGACAGACGCCGATGTTGAATCGCAGCGCGGCGAGCCCCGTTCGCTCGTAGAGCTCGCGGAAGACGTGGAGCGCGACCGCGTGCTCACCGCGTTCGAACGCCGCGACGCCTCGCTCGTATGCGTCGTGCTCCACCGATGCGCTCGTCTCCTCGGGCTCTTGCGCGGATGCGGGCGCGATCGCGAGCCAGACGACGAAGGAGCAGACGATCCAGCGCGAGCGGCGCACGACGAAACGATCATGCACGCGGGCGCTCGCGAGGTCCATGGTAGCCTCGTCTTCGTGCTGCCGAAACGTCGCGGACGGCCCACGCTCGAGGCGTACGACGTGCTCTTCGAGCTCGCGCGCGGCGGCATGGGCGTCGTGTACGCGGCGCGTGCGAAGGGCGCGAGCGGCGCGACGGTCGCGATCAAGCTGATGAGCGAGAGCGCCATCGAGCACCGCAAGCACGTCGACATGTTCCTCGACGAGGTGTGGATCGCGTCGTCCGTGAAGGACGAGCACGTGGTGGAGGTGCTCGACGCGGGCGAGCACGAGGGCCTGCCGTTCCTGGTGATGGAGTACGTGGCGGGCGTCTCGCTGCTCGAGGTGATGCGTGCGGCGGACGCCCCGCCGGTGGACGTCGTGTGCGGGATTCTCGCCGCGACCGCGCGCGGTCTCCACGCGGCGCACGAGACTCTCGATCCCGACGGCGCGCCGCTGCACGTCGTGCATCGCGACGTCTCGCCGCACAACGTGCTCGTCGGCTTCGACGGGCGCGTGAAGGTCACCGACTTCGGCGTCGCTGCGGCGCGCGGTCGTCGCACGCAGACCACCTCGGGCGAGATCAAAGGCAAGGTCAGCTACATGTCGCCCGAGCAGATCACGCGCGAGCAGACGACGGATCGTCGCGCCGACGTGTGGGCGCTCGGCGTGATCGCGTGGGAGGCGCTCTCGGGTCGCAAGCTCTTCACGGGCATCGACGACGCGCAGCGCATGTTCGCGGTGCTGCGCGATCCGATCCCGAGCCTGTCGGCCGTGGCGCCGACCACGCCGGAGGCGATCTCGGCCATCGTGGCGAAGGCTCTCTCGCGCAACGTCGAAGAGCGCATCCCGACCGCCGAAGCCTTCGCGATCGGGATGGACGGCACGAGCGCGACGACCGGAGCGATCGCGACGTGGATGCGTGCACACTTCGCCTCTCGTGAGCGCGCGCTCGAAGAGTCGTTCAGCGCGTCGGCGCACCGTGAGCCGACGGCGGTCACCACCGTGCTCACGACGCGCGCGTCGGAAGCGGCGGCCGACGCGTCGAGGCCGCGCCGCACGTGGGCTCCGGCGATCGGTCTGGCGCTCTTGGTGCTGATCGCGGCGGGCGTCACGATGAGCACGCGTGCCCCGACGGCCGAGCCGGTCGCGCGGAGCGTCCCGCCGAGCCCGCCGCCGAGCGCGGCGCCGATCGAAGTGATCGCTCCGGTGGCCGAAGCGCCACCGGAGGAGGTCGTCACGGCCGTGCCGGACGTCGTCGCGCCGCCACCGCAGGTCGAGACTCCGCATCGCGCGCGCTCGCCCCGCTCGTCACGCCGTACGCGCTCGATCGTCGAGCCTTCGCCAGCGCCGAGCACGCCACCGCCGTCCACGGCCGATCGCCCCGCGGCGTCGCGCCTGCTCGACAATCCGTTCGCGCATCCCTGAGGATCGGAACCGCTCGCGCGTCGCGTTGTCGTACGCGGCATGACGTATCGCGACGACGATGC
>CAYSCF010000003.1:74728-80610 GCA_964429305.1 uncultured Sandaracinaceae bacterium
GCGTGTGCCACCCTGGTGAGGTGCTCCCTCCGATCGTTCGTGTGCTGCTCGCGCTGAGCACGCTGGGAACCGCTGCTTGCGGAGCACGTACCGGCATCAGCGTTCGCGATGGCGGCGTGCCGGTCGATGCGACCGACGCGACGACGGTGCCGCTCGATGCGCACGATGCCGCGCGCGCGGCCGATGCGAACGACGCCGCGCCGTTCTGTCCGGCCGACACATCGTGCGACTGCTTCGTCGGCGGCGAGCTGATCTGGCAGCAGGTGATCTATGCCGTGCCCGACGCGAGCACGGTCGGCGGCGACGGCGCGCGCGGCGAAGGTTGGGGATCCGACATCCATCTCGAGGCGCGCTGCGGCGGGCTCTACACGGTCACGGCCCGCGTGATCGCGCTCGGATCCGGGTGCGAGATCGCGAGCATCAGCACGAGCGTCGAGCTTCGTGATCCCCGCGTCGGCACCCGCGCTCGGATGCCGCTCTGGACCGCGAACGGCGACTGCGTCACCGAAGCGCTCACGCGAACGGGTGGCGAGACGTGCGTGACGATCTCGTGGAACGCGACCGGCGGCGGGACGGGCGAGGTCGCGCTCGGCTGCTTCGCGACGTTCGGTCCCTATTGCTTCGGCGGTCCGGGCTGTGGGGCCGGCGGCATGGGCGACGGCGCGATGGGCGACTGGACGTTCTGAGCCAGCACTACGGACACGTGCACGACTGCGTCGTCTGCGACGAGCCCATGGACATGCAGTACGTGCCGAGGAGACTGCCCGTGCACGTGCCGCTGTAGGTCGTGCACGTCTGCTGACCCGCATGACCGCGCGGACACGCCCCGGGCGACGTCCGACACGAACCGCAGTACGTGTTCGCGCACGCGACGTGGAGCCCGGCGACGTCGACGCTGCACGACTGCATCTCGGTGTGCGGCGTCGAGTCGCTGCACGTCGCACCGGCACCAGTGCCGCACGTGGGCGTATGGCAGGTGCGCGTCTGCGTGCCGGTCTGGTTGCACGTGTTCGGCATCGTCTGCGTGCACGCGCTCCAGGGATCGCACGTCGTCGCCCCGCACGCGCCGCCGCCCGTGCCGGTGACGGTGCACGCCCGGCTCACGGGCGGCGAGGAGACCATCGTCGTGCACGTGTCGCTCATGCACGTGTACGTCGTGGAAGTGCGCGTCTGCGTGCCGGTCGTCGCGCACGTCGAGCCGACCATGCAGTCGGTCCAATCGCTCGTCATGGTCGTGCCACACGACGTACCGTCGGTGCTCGCGCGCATGCACGCCTGCATCTCGGGCATGTCGGTGGTCTGACACGTGCCGCCCATGCAGAGCGAGGTCGTGACGACCCGCGACTGCGTTCCGGCGCGTGTGCACGGATCGTCGAATGCGCACGCGGTCCAGTCGCCGGTGACCAAGGCGGCACACGAGGTCCCGTCGGTCGACGCGCGTGTACACGCCCGCATGTTCGCGGTGTTGGTCGGCTGGCACGCGCCGCTCACGCACGCGTACGTGGTCGAGGTCTGCGTCTGCATCCCGCTCGTCGTGCAGAGGTCGGTGCCGAAGTCGCACGTGCTCCACGCGCCCATCGTCGGTGCGGGACAGTCCGCGAGTGTCGCGCAGCCCGTGCACGTATTGGTCATCGCGTCGCAGTGGGACGCGCCTGGGCATGGACTGACGCCGTCGTGAACGGAGCAGGTCCCGCCGCCGCAGGTGTCGGCGCCGTTGCAGAGCATGTGATCGTCGCATGCGCCGTCGGCGTTCGTGTGCCGACAGGTTCCCGTCGGATCGCACGTGTCGGTGGTGCACGGCTCGTGATCGTCGCAGCTCGTGAGACAGCCCGCGGGCGCGTCGCGCATGCCGCCGTCGTGCACAGCCGAATCGATCTCGTTGCTTCCGCCGATCACGTTGCGGGGGAGCGAACAACCGGCGACGACGGACAACGAGAGCAGCGCTCCGAAGAGCGCACCAACACGACAAGACATCCGTCGATTGTGCCGCGGATCTCCGCCCGCGGTCCACGACGGCTCAGGCCATCCGCGTGACGTCCTCGAACGCGCCGTAATACAAGGTGCGGAACGCATCCAGCGTGGACGGGGCGGCGACCGAGCGATGCGTGACGCTGTTGCGGACGAGCGCGATCACCTGCAGGCGGTGCGCCAGGCGAATCGCGTGCTCCGGATCACGGCACGAGACCTCGAGCACGTTCTTGGCGCCGGAGGCGTGGTCGATCGCGAGGAACATCATCAGGCGCGCCCACTCGGTCACCGACATCGGAGAGTCGAGCGGCTTGCTGCGTCGCTCCGAGAGATCGCGCAGCACGTTCACGGTCGAGCGCAGGGGCACATCGACGCTCATCGCGCCGACGCTCACGGGATCGGTCCAGCGCGGCGTGATCCAGCGTTGGTACGTCGGCCACGCAGCGCCCACGCGCTCGCTCAGCTCCCAGAGCGTGCCCGGTCGGCCCTGCAGGCTCGCCAGGCGCGGGGAGAGCCACGCGTGCAGATAGCCCTCGAGCGATTTGGTCCACAGCACGATCGAAGCGGAGGGATCGCCATCGGCGCTCGCGTGGCTGCTGTAGAGCAGCTCTGCGGTGCGCAGGCTCTTGGCGAGCGGGAGGAATCCGCGCACGACCGAGAGCTGCGGCCAGTGGGGAAAGAGCGCGGCGATCTGCTGGTCGACGCTCGGACCGGGCACGATGCTCTCGCGAGGCCGCAGCGCTTCGAGGGCGCGGACCTTGAGCTCGAGCAACGTCTCGTAGGCCGCATGATCGTGATCGACGCGTGCGAGCGCGGCACCGAGCGCCTTGGCGAACGGCTTGGGGTCCGTCGGGATCGTCAGGCGCTCGGCGATCCGCCCGGCCGCCGCTTCGTCGGCGGTCTCGATCACGTAGTCGAGCACCGATTGCAGCGACGTCGGCGCGCCGATCTCCAAGAGAGCATCGGCGGCTCGCTCTTGGATGACCGCGTCGTCGTCGGCGAGCAAGGAGACGAGCGTCGGCTCGATCGCGCCGGCGCGTGTCTCGTCACGCCCGAGACGCTCGAGCGCGACGACGCACGCCTCGCGCACTCGCGGCGAGCGATCGGCGGCGGCTGCGATTACCTTCTCCAGCGGCATCGCATCGACGGCGATGCCCGCGATGCGAACCGCGGCGGCGCGCACGCGTGCATCGTCGTGCAGGGCGAGCTTCGGCAGCCGATCGCGCGCGCGCGATACGGTCGCGGCCGCGCTGGGGTCGGTCGCAGCACGCTCGATCGCGCGCGAGAGCGCACTGAGCGCGGCGGGATCTTCTTCGCGGAGAAAGAGGAACACGAGATCGGCGATGCGCTCGCCGCTCGCGATCTCTCCGAGCGCGACGAACGACGCGAGCCGGAGATCGGCGCGCTCCGTCTCTTCGCGCGCGCGCTCGATCAGATCGGGAACCAGCGCGCTCGCGTCGAGATTGCCGGCGACGTACGCGGCGCGACGGCGGACGCTGGGGTCGGCGTCGTCGAGCGCGGAGCCGACGATCGCTTCCGCGCGCGCGCGCTCCGTCCCGGCGAGGCGATTCGGTCGCGTCGCGAGCTGCAGAGCCCAGAGCAGCGCTGCGCGCACGGCCGCGGACGGATCGCGGACGAGGCCACCCAGACGGTCGAGGACGAAATCGAGCTTCGCGAAGGCCCCGATCGTCTGCGTGGCCGCGACGCGAACACCCGTGTCGCGTGATGCGCCGATCAGCTCCACGAGCGCGAGCTGTTCCCACGGCTCGTTCGCTTCGATCGAGCCCGCAGCGCGTGCGCGGACGATCGCCGACTGGCTCGGGTCGGCCGCGAGCGCGAGCAGCATCCGTGTCACCTCGGGCGCGCGGACCTCGGCGACGATCTGCACGACGCCCTCCGGATCGTCGCTCAAGAGCAGCGCCGCCTGCGCGAGCACGTCGGCGACGGGGAGCGTGCGCAGGCGACGCGCGAGCGCAGAGCGCGCCACGCGATCCGTCTCGGTGAGCGCGCTGAGGATGCGCTCGGCCGCGTCGCCGGAGCGCTCCATGTGCAGTGCACGCGAGGCGCGGCTCGATGCGATTCGCTGGGCGGCGTCGTCGTCACGCACGAGACTGCGGATCGCACGTTGCGCGCGCTCGTGGCCGAGCTCGGCGAGATAGCGCACGCATGCCGCGAGCATCTCCGGGGCGGGCTCGCGATCGAGCACGGCGATCGCCGCATCGACTCCGGCGCGTGATCGGATCTCCGTGAGCGCCGCCAACGCCGCGAGCGCCTCCGGCCCGCTCGTCTCGATCCAGGGAGCGATGCGATCGGCGGCGCTCTCTGCGCCCATGCGCCCGAGCGCCGCGATCGCGGCGAGCCGAAGCGCCGGCGGCGCATCGCCGCTCAAAAAGCCCGACGCGAGCGCCTCCTCGAGCGCAGGAAACCCGAGCCCCCCCGCGGCGGCGATCGCGGCCCGCGCGATGAGCGGATCGTCGTCGCCGAGCCGGACGTGCACGTACGGCATGAGCCACACGTTCCGGAAGCCGCGTCCGATCGCCGAGAGGATCTGCACGCGCTCGATCGGCGCATCGGTCTCGCGGGCGACGTCGAGCAGCACGAACGCCGCGCGCTCGGCGAGCAGCCACGAGGCGTCGAACGCGCGCCCCGCGATCGATCCGATGCCGCGACACGAATCGATGCGCTGCGCCCAAGTCGGTGCATCACGCGCCGCCGCGCTCAGGCCTTCGAGCGCGGCCTCCGGTGTGATGCGCCGCGCGTCGAGGTCTCGGAGGATCGAGCGAGCGTCCATGCGCGCGAGCGTACACCGCCCGCTCGGCGACGAGCGCGCTCAGCTCCGTCGTCGGCGACGCACGGCGAGGAGCGCGCCGGTGAGAACGAGACCCACCCAGCCGGTGCGATCCGAGGACGGCCCCGAGCCGGGCACGCCGCAGCCGCAGTCGTGCGATTGGCAATCGAGCGAGAGCCCGCCGACCGGTGTCGGATCGCAGCTGTCGGCGAGGGAGCCCGGCGCGTACGCGCTGCAGAGGCCGTCGATGTCGTCGTTGGCGAGATCGCGCATCGTGAGCTCGCCGAACTGCGCGGTCGCGAGCATCGTCGCTTCCGGATGATCGTTCGTCGTGTGCCCCATGCCGAGGTAGTGGCCGAGCTCGTGCGTGATCACGTTCTGCAGATCGACCGGCCCGCCTTCGCGCCCGCAGCCGGAGAGCGGGCACGTCGTGGTCCCGTCCATGCAGCCACCGGCATCGCAGATCGCCCACTGACCGCGCGCTTCGTTGATCTCCATGTCGACGTCGACGATCTCGCCCGTGCTCTCGAGGTGCCACGCGAGCGTCACGGCGAACGCGATCCCGGACCAGCCGCGCGTGTCGACCCAGTCGCGCTCGTCGTTCACGAACATGACCGAGCTCACGTTGTGCCCGCGGCTGTTGTGGCCCGAGCGCGTGCACGAGTTGGTGTCCATCAGGATGTCGATCGAGAAGCGCGGCGAGAGGTCGAGGCCGCTGCCACAGTCGACGGCGCCCCAGGTCGCCGCCGCCGTGCGGAACACGTCCTGCGCCTGGGCGATCGTGATGAAGTGCGGCGGCATCGCCGACGAGATCGAGAGCTCGGTGCAGCGATGCGTCCAGAACAGATAGTGATCGTTCGCGGTCGCGAGGGGCGCGCAGACCGAGCCATCGCTCGGCTGGACGCCGGCGCCCGTGACCATGCGGCAGTACGCGGATGCGGGGCTCGCGAGGAAGAGCGATGCGAGCACGATGGCGAGCGCCGAAGAGCGAGCGCTCACGGGTGCACCTCGGCCACGAGATCGCGGACCTGCGAGAGCAGCTCGTCGCGATTCATCGGCGTGGTGATCGCGGCGGGCGCGGGCACGAGCTGACCGCCACTGCCACGCTGGACGATCGCGACGCCCG